>NZ_DALZCD010000070.1:0-17061 GCF_031978025.1 Erwinia sp. | reverse complement strand
TGAAGGGATCTTTTTGGATCCGGTCTACACTGGCAAGGCGATGGCCGGATTGATTGACGGGATTGCGCAGAAGCGTTTCCGCCGTGAAGGGCCGCTGCTGTTTATCCATACGGGCGGCTCGCCGGCGCTGTTTGCCTATCATTCTTTACGCCAGTCGTCACTATAACGCTGACTACACACTATTAATCTGCATCTCAAATGGAGTGCTTATGAATTTTTCTCTGGTTCGTCGCCAGCTGGTAACGGGAATGATGTCGCTGGCGCTGGTCGCGGGCGTCGCCACTAAGGCTACGGCTGCCCCGGAAAACCTGCTGAATAAAGTAAAAGAACGCGGCACGCTGCTGGTGGGCCTGGAAGGCACCTATCCGCCCTTCAGCTTCCAGGACGAAAATGGCAAGCTGGCCGGTTTTGAGGTCGATTTTGCTAACGCCCTGGCCCAGCACCTGGGCGTTAAGGCCAGCCTGAAGCCGACCAAATGGGACGGTATGTTGGCTTCGCTCGATTCCAAACGCATCGATGTGGTGATCAATCAGGTGACCATTTCCGACGAGCGCAAAAAGAAATATGACTTCTCCACGGCCTACACCGTGTCCGGTATCCAGGCGCTGACCAAAGCGGATAAGGCCGACAGCATCACCAAACCTGCCGATCTGAGCGGTAAGAAAGTGGGACTGGGACTGGGCACTAACTACGAGCAGTGGCTGCGTGAAAACGTGAAAAACGTGGATATCCGCACCTATGACGACGACCCGACTAAATATCAGGATCTGCGCGTTGGTCGTATCGATGCGATCCTGGTAGACCGTCTGGCCGCGCTGGATCTGGTGAAGAAAACCGGTAAAACGCTGGCGGTAGCCGGCCCGGCCTTCTCCCGTCAGGAAGCAGGCGTGGCGCTGCGTAAAGGCAACCCGGATATGCTGGCGGCTGTCGACAAAGCCATTGCAGATATGCAGAAAGACGGCTCGCTGACAAAGATCTCCGACAAATGGTTTGGCGTGGACGTAACTAAATAATGCAGGAAAGTTTACAACTGGTGCTGGACTCAGCACCATTTTTACTGAAGGGGACGCTTTTCACCCTCCAGCTCAGTATTGGCGGCATGTTCTTCGGCCTGCTGCTGGGCTTCGTGCTGGCAATGATGCGCCTTTCCGCTTTCTGGCCAATAGCCTGGCTGTCGCGGTTCTATGTGTCGATTTTTCGCGGTACACCGCTGATCGCCCAGCTGTTTATGATCTATTACGGCCTGCCGCAGTTCGGCATTGAGCTGGATCCCATTCCTTCCGCCATGATTGGTCTTTCGCTGAATACGGCGGCTTATGCGTCCGAATCGCTGCGCGGCGCTATTGCCGCTATTGAACGCGGCCAGTGGGAAGCGGCGGCCAGTATCGGCATGACGCGCTGGCAGACTCTGCGCCGGGTTATTCTGCCGCAGGCTGCCCGTACCGCGCTGCCGCCGCTGGGTAACAGCTTTATCAGCCTGGTTAAAGATACTTCGCTGGCGGCCACCATTCAGGTGCCGGAACTGTTCCGCCAGGCACAGCTGATTACCTCACGCACGCTGGAAGTTTTCACTATGTATCTGGCGGCTTCGCTGATCTACTGGGTGATGGCGACTTTACTCTCCCTGCTGCAAAGCAGGCTGGAAAATCACGTTAACCGCCAGGATCGGGAGGCAAAATGAGCGCCATTGAAGTGAGCGGGCTGGTGAAAAAATTCAACGGCCATACGGTGCTGCACGACATCGATTTGGAGGTTGCTTCGGGCGAAGTGGTGGCGATTATCGGGCCAAGCGGCTCCGGTAAAACCACGCTGCTACGCAGCATTAATCTGTTAGAGACGCCGGACAGCGGTACCATCAAAGTGGGTGATATCCGCATTGATGCCGCCGCCGGGATGAACCGGCAAAAGGAACAGGTGCGGCGTCTGCGCCAGCAGGTGGGCTTTGTTTTCCAGAACTTCAATCTTTTCCCTCATCGTTCGGTGCTGGAAAATATCATTGAAGGGCCGACTATCGTTAAAGGCGAACCCAAAGCCGAAGCGGTGGCGCTGGCCCGTCAGCTGCTGGATAAAGTCGGGCTGGCAGGCAGAGAAGCAAGCTACCCACGCCAACTGTCTGGTGGCCAGCAGCAGCGCGTGGCGATTGCCCGAGCGTTGGCAATGCGTCCCGAGGTGATTTTGTTTGATGAACCGACCTCGGCGCTGGATCCGGAGCTGGTGAGCGAGGTGCTTAACACCATTCGCGCGCTGGCGCAGGAGAAGCGCACGATGGTCATTGTCACGCATGAAATGAGCTTCGCACGCGACGTTGCCGACCGCGCCATTTTTATGGATCGCGGGCGTATCGTGGAGCAGGGCAGCGCAAAAGCGCTGTTCAGCCATCCTCAGGAGCCGCGCACCCGCCAGTTTCTGGAAAAATTCCTTTCGCAATAACCTCCTAAAATTGCCGGTAATAACCGGCAATTTTTCAGTCGCAGGCTGAATAAGGATTTTCTTAAATATCCTTTATCCCCTCCGTTATATAATCGCCGTTCTTCGTTTATAAATAGTTCTTCCGCTTGCACTTTCATCTGCACGGCTTTCTTTTTTAAGAAGCTTCTTAAGCCACCTCTTAAAATAATTTATTAACTTATTCCAAATTTTCAGCGTAGGGTGCAATCTCGTTGCGGAAAGGGGATTATTCTGAGTAGCAATCAGGGCAGGTGGACGGAATTATCCGTCACAACAGCGGTCAGAGTTTATATATTTCATCATGTACTTTCAGCTTTAGTACCAATATTTAACCATGTAATTTCATTGCCAGGCAAAAGGAAAAGCCCGGCCTCGGGGAAAGTTTGTGACCTTAAGTTATCCCAGTTGATGACAGTCGGAGTAATATAATGAATACGACTCAAAAACAGGATATTGCCTGGATAAACAGCCTGAAAGGGCTCTGCATACTGCTTGTTGTTTTATACCATGTGGTCCTGCCCGGCTATGCCGAAACGGTGCAGCAGCTGACCGCAGGCTTTCTGCCAGCAAAAATCTGGCTGGCCTTTAATAATTATCTTTCGCCGCTGCGGATGCCCGCCTTCTTTTTTGTGTCTGGCCTGTTGGCCAGTAATGGTATTATTAACCGGCCCTGGAAACAGGTTTTTACCAGCCGCGTGACCAATCTTTTCTATCTCTATTTTCTTTGGGGCATTATTCAGTGGTTGCTGATCCGTGGCGTATCAAACGAAGTCATGGGTGAACAGCTGTCCCAAAATATGAATGCTGCCTGGGCAGCCACGCCGCTGGAGTCCGTTAAATTAATGCTGCTGGCGATGAGCTCCTCCTGGTACCTTTATGCGCTTGGCCTCTTTTTCGTGTTCGCCAAACTGTTCCGCAGACAGCGGGTCGCCCTGATGACGGTGGCGGTTCTGTTAAATTACGCGGCCGTGACAAAAATCATCCCAGGCTGGGGACCGGAAAGCATTGCGCAGTATCTGATCTTCTTCCTGCTGGGGACGTTTTACAGCAGTATTCTGTTACGCTGGAGCGAAGGGCATCGCCGTAACCTGCTGCCCTGGGCCGGGCTGCTCATCTTGTCGATTCTTCACGCTATGCTGGGCATTCCCCATAATCTGTTCCTGTGCGCTATCGCGATCCTTATCTCCATTGCCGCCTGCCGCGTACTGAATCGCTACTTCACGCTGAGCTGGCTTAACTGGCTGGGCAGGAACACGCTGCAAATTTATGTGCTGCACCGTATTTTTATCGAATTCTTTGGCCTGTCGGCCATTCTGTTCGCCGAGCGTCACCAGCTGTTTGCTAACAAAGCTTTCTCGCTGCTGTGGGCGACAGGTTTTCCGATAGTGATGGTGGCTCTGTGCGCGGGCTGTTCGGTAGGCGTCTGGACGCTGCTTAATCGGGGTATCGGCAAGATTCTGTTTATCTACCCGCGACTGCTGCGCGTCAAAACAGAGGCCTGAAAGGGAAAACAGGAAAAAAAGGCCGCTAATAAGCGGCCTTTTTGTTATCAGCCTGCGTGGCGGGAGGCCGGGCATCAGGGCGACAGTACAGCAGTCCAGCAAAAGGGCAAATAGCCCGGACCCTGTGATGTCACCCCCGAGTGACGCCAGCCGACCACCAAAACAGGGGGAGCCGACGGGCGCGTTAGCCGATAGTCATCAGGCTGGCATTGCCGCCCGCTGCTGCGGTATTCACGCTCAGCGAACGTTCAATCAGCAGGCGCTCCAGTAGCAGATTGGTCTCGCCGCGGGCAAAGCCCTGCACGGAGACAATAGCGCCTTCACGAGCAGCAACCGTTTCGCAAACTGACCGAAGCTGATCGGCATCACCATGATAAATTACCGCTTCAAACTCGTTGTGCTGCGCCAGCGGTTCAACCGCAAAGTCGATACGGCTCTGCACGGCCGCAGGCAGTTTCCTGGCCAGCACGCGATGCAATTCATCATCCTGCCATAACGCGCGGCTGCCCACGGCAGTCACTGCCGCCAGCTGTACCAGCGCATCCTGCTCGTTATCGGCCAGGCAGACCACCCGCTCGCGCGGCAGCAGGGTAAAGGTGTTGCGCTCGCCTGTCGGGCCTGGCAGCAGGCGGACGGTACCGCTCTGGCCAAGTTCGGCAAACTGTTTGCAGACGGCAGCCAGCTCCGGCTTGTCCTTCGCCCATTCCGTCAGTGCCTGATGAGTGGTCAGCAGCACCGGACGCAGCGCCGCATCCACCGGACGCTCGGCGTCCTGACGGTCCAGCGTCAGCTTCAGCGCGCCTTCCGGACGGTGCGACAGCAGGCGATAGAGATAGAGCGGACCGCCCGCTTTCGGGCCGGTGCCGGACAGGCCTTCGCCGCCGAACGGCTGAACGCCTACCACAGCCCCTACCATATTGCGGTTAACGTACAGATTGCCGACTTTAGCGCGGCTGGTAACCTGATTGATGGTTTCATCAATGCGGGTATGCACGCCCAGCGTCAGGCCGTAACCGGAAGCGTTAATCTGCTCAATAATTTTCGGCAGCGTGCTGCGGTTGTAGCGCACCACATGCAGAACAGGCCCGAAAATCTCCTTATCCAGATCCGCGACGTTTTCCAGCTCAATCAGTGTTGGTGGAACAAAGGTGCCGGTCTTCCACTCTTTACTGTCGTGCTTATCGTTAAACGCAGCCTGATACACTTTCATGCCCTTGCTGCGCATCGCCTGAATATGGCGTTCGATATTCTCTTTCGCTTCGCTGTCAATTACCGGCCCGATATCGGTAGAGAGGCGCTCCGGATTGCCCATCCGGCATTCAGCCATGGCACCGCGCAGCATTTGCAGCGTATGGTCGGCAACGTCATCCTGAATGCAGAGCATCCGCAGGGCAGAGCAGCGCTGACCGGCGCTGTCAAAGGCGGAGGCGACGATATCCACCACAACCTGTTCCGTCAGCGCCGAGGAATCCACAATCATGGTATTCATGCCGCCGGTTTCCGCGATCAGCGGCGTTGGTCTGCCTTGAGGATCCAGGCGACCGGCCAGGTTACGCTGCAACAGCGTCGCGACGGCGGTCGAACCGGTAAACATGACGCCACGCACGCGATCGTCACCGGTCAGCTGAGCACCAACGGTTTCGCCCAGGCCCGGCAGGAGCTGCAGCGCCCCCACCGGTACGCCCGCCTCATGCAGAATAGCGACAGCGGCCGCGGCCACCAGCGGTGTCTGCTCGGCAGGCTTGGCCAGCACGCTGTTACCTGCTGCCAGCGCCGCCGCGATTTGGCCGGTAAAGATCGCCAGCGGGAAGTTCCACGGGCTGATACAAACCACCGGGCCCAGCGGACGATGTGTTTCATTATCAAAATCGTCGCGAACCTGACCGGCGTAATAGTGCAGGAAGTCGACCGCTTCGCGTACCTCGGCAATCGCATTGTTAAACGTTTTCCCTCCTTCACGAACAAGGATCCCCAGCAGGCGCTGTAGCTGAGCTTCCATAAGTTCTGCCGCGCGGGTCAGGATCTCCGCACGGGCGGCTGGCGGCGTAGCAAACCAGATGGGGCCGGCATTGACGGCAGCATCCAGCGCGGTTGACACATCTTTCTCCGTAGCATGACGCACATAACCCACGATATCGACAGGTTCCGCCGGGTTAAGCACCGGCAGCTGTTCGCTGGCTTCCGTTTCGCCCTCTATAACCGGCGCGGCGTACCATGGCTGGATAGCGCTGTTCAGCAGGGCGCTGGAGAGCGAAGCCAGGCGATGTTCGTTAGCCAGATCCAGACCGGCGGAGTTTTGGCGATTCACGCCATACAGGTCGCGCGGCAGGGGGATTTTCGGATGCGGCAGGCCAATCGCGCCTTCAGTACGGGCCAGTTTTTCAATTTCGTCGACCGGATCGGCAACCAGATCTTCAATCTGTAGCGTGTTATCGGCAATGCGGTTAACAAATGAGGTGTTAGCGCCGTTTTCCAGCAGGCGGCGCACCAGGTAAGCCAGCAGGGTTTCGTGTGTGCCGACGGGCGCATAGATGCGGCACGGACGGTTAAGCTTGCCATCGGCCACTTTGCCGACCACCTGCTCGTACAGCGGCTCACCCATGCCGTGCAGGCACTGAAACTCATACTGACCAGGGTAGTAGTTATTGCCCGCCATCTGATAAATAACCGCCAGCGTATGGGCGTTGTGCGTCGCGAACTGCGGATAGATCAGATTAGGTACCGCTAACAGCTTACGGGCGCAGGCCAGGTAAGAGATATCGGTATAAACCTTGCGGGTAAATACCGGATAGCCTTCCAGACCGTCCATCTGAGCGCGTTTGATTTCGCTGTCCCAGTAAGCACCTTTCACCAGACGGATCATCAGACGGCGACGGCTGCGCTGGGCCAGATCGATCAGCGCGTCGATCACAAACGGGCAGCGCTTCTGATAGGCCTGAATAACAAAGCCGATCCCGTTCCAGCCTTCCAGCTCCGGTTCAAAGCAAAGTTTTTCCAGCAGATCCAGCGACAGCTCCAGGCGATCCGCTTCTTCCGCATCAATGTTGATGCCGATGTCGTAAGAGCGGGCCAGCAGCGTCAGCGATTTTAAGATGGGATAAAGTTCGTTCATCACGCGCTCATACTGCGCACGGCTATAGCGTGGATGCAGCGCAGAGAGCTTGATAGAAATGCCCGGGCCTTCATAAATGCCGCGACCGTTAGACGCTTTGCCGATAGCGTGGATTGCCTGCTGGTAAGAAAGCAGATAGGCCTCAGCGTCTTTCTTCGTCAGCGCCGCCTCGCCCAGCATATCGTAAGAGTAGCGGAAACCTTTTTCTTCCAGCTTGCGGGCATTTGCCAGCGCTTCCGCGATGGTTTCACCGGTAACAAACTGCTCACCCATCAGGCGCATCGCCATATCCACGCCCTTGCGGATTAACGGCTCGCCGCTTTTACCGATGATACGGTTCAGCGAGCGCGACAGGTTCGCCTCGTTGTGCGTAGAAACCAGACGGCCGGTAAACAACAGGCCCCAGGTGGCGGCGTTAACAAACATTGAAGGGCTGCGACCCAAATGCGACTGCCAGTTACCGTTGCTGATTTTATCGCGGATCAGCGCGTCGCGAGTGGGTTTGTCAGGAATGCGCAGCAGCGCTTCCGCCAGGCACATCAGCGCAACACCTTCCTGCGAGGAAAGCGAGAACTCTTGCAGCAGCGATTGCACCATTCCGGCGCGTCCGCCTGCCCCTTTTTGGTGCCTTAGCGTCGAAGCCAGCTGGTGGGCAAGACGCTGGGTTTGCTGCGCCAGCGGCTGCGGCAGACGTGCCTGCTCCAACAGCATGGGTACCGCTTCCGTTTCCGGGCGGCGCCAGGCCGCGGTGATGGCGGAACGGGTTACCGATTGCGGCAGGATATGTTCGGCAAACTCAAGGAAAGGCTGATGCAGTTCCTCGACAGTGGCTTCTTCGCTCTCCTGAACCGTAGCCTGCAAGGGGAATTCCGGCAGGGCATCGCCTCTTTCCAGCTGTTCCAGATAGTTAAAAATAGCTTGTTTAATCAGCCAGTGAGGAGTGCGGTCGATTTGGCTCGCAGCCTGACGAATGCGGTCGCGCGTAGCCTCGTCAAGCTTAACGCCCATAGTGGTTGTGCCCATGCCTTAAAACTCCTTGCAAATAGTCAAAACAGATCTGGCAAGCAATATCACTTAAGTTGCAACTTTGTGCAACCTTGTTAAATGTGAAGCTGAATGCAGAACGCAAAATCGCTTTTTTTAAAAGCGGCACGGATATTGCTGCAAGAATTCGGCCAGCTTTTTCAAAGGCGATAAAACCGGGCTTTACAGCGGTTTTTTGGCAGGTGTAACCGGTGACACTGTGATCCAGTGCAACCTGTCGACGCATCATGCAAGATGCAAGGTGAAAATAATGTAACGACTGTGTTAAACCATTGATGAGTATTGTGCCAGTCAGGGCTTTACGGCAGGATACCCGGCCTTGGGTGGTCAGAAGTAGCGCCGCCACGTTCCGGCGGCAGGGCAAGGTTGCGCATTAACAATAATAAGTGGAGAACCTGAATGACAGTTAGCACACCGATGATGGTGACCTTTTGCATTTACATTTTTGGCATGGTGTTCATCGGCTTTATGGCCTGGCGCTCAACCAAAGATTTTGATGATTATATCCTGGGAGGACGCAGTCTGGGCAGCGTGGTCACCGCGCTTTCCGCCGGGGCATCTGATATGAGCGGCTGGCTGCTGATGGGCCTGCCGGGAGCGATTTTCATTTCCGGCATCTCCGAAAGCTGGATAGCAATTGGCCTGACGCTGGGCGCTTACCTTAACTGGAAAATTGTCGCCGGACGCCTGCGCGTGCAGACGGAACACCATGATAATGCGCTGACGCTGCCCGATTTTTTCGCCAGCCGTTTTGAAGACAGAAGCAAAATTCTGCGTGTGATCTCCGCGGTGGTCATTCTGGTTTTCTTCACTATCTACTGCGCCTCCGGCATCGTGGCCGGTGCCCGTCTGTTTGAAAGCACTTTCGGTATGAGCTACGAAACGGCGCTCTGGGCAGGCGCAGCCGCCACTATTATCTATACCTTTGTGGGGGGGTTCCTGGCCGTCAGCTGGACGGATACCGTGCAGGCCACCCTGATGATTTTCGCGCTGATCCTGACGCCGGTGATGGTGATTATCGCGGTAGGAGGGCTGGGCGATTCGCTGGCGGTGATTCAGGCCAAGAGCATTGAAAATATCGATATGCTGAAAAACCTCAACTTTGTTGCGGTGATCTCGCTACTGGGTTGGGGATTGGGCTACTTTGGCCAGCCGCATATCCTGGCGCGTTTTATGGCGGCTGATTCACATCACTCTATTCGCAGCGCACGTCGTATCGGCATGACGTGGATGATCCTGTGCCTGGGCGGGGCGGTAGCGGTCGGCTTCTTTGGTATTGCCTACTTCCAGAATCATCCCGAGCAGGCGATGGGCGTCACCGATAACAGCGAACGTATTTTTATCGAGCTGGCCCGTATTCTGTTTAATCCGTGGATCGCCGGCATCCTGCTTTCGGCTATTCTGGCGGCGGTTATGTCAACCCTGAGCTGCCAGCTGCTGGTTTGTTCCAGCGCGCTGACGGAAGATTTGTATAAAAACTTCCTGCGGAAAAATGCCAGCCAGCGTGAGCTGGTTTGGGTTGGACGTTTCATGGTGCTGCTGGTCGCGCTGGTGGCTATCGCGCTGGCTTCCAACCCCAATAACCGCGTGCTGGGGCTGGTGAGCTATGCCTGGGCCGGTTTTGGCGCGGCATTCGGGCCGGTGGTGATCTTCTCGCTGGTCTGGAAGCGCATGACCCGTAACGGCGCGCTGGCCGGCATTATCGTGGGCGCGGCGACCGTACTGATCTGGAAACAGTATGCCTGGCTGAATCTGTACGAAATCATCCCGGGCTTCCTGTTTGCCAGCATCGCCATCGTGCTGTTCAGCCTGGCAGGCAGCAAGCCTTCCACGGCAGCCGTGGCACGGTTTGAGGCAGCCGAAGCCGAGTTCCATTCACGTTAATCACGACAGACCGCATCACAGGCTCGCTTCGGCGGGCCTTTTTTATCTGAATACCTCTCTTTAGCGCTTCAGGGTAGCCATGCAAACCGCAGGGTGAAAGCATTCCCCAATACAAAAGGGTGTCAATCCACGCTATAAACTTCCCTGCATTGTGTCGCCCGTGCCGCTATTGTCCTGCTTTCTTCACTCTACTTTTCACCAGACGGAAAAGGGTATCAGACCTGCTGCCCGTTTCATTTGTCTTATATCTCTGTCCGTAGGGGTTTTCTGGCGTCTGAACGATAAAAATACCCGGTCTGCCTCTTGTATTTCTTTCGGCGATAATGATAATCGGTATCGTTTAGATTTACGCTTCTTTACCCGCGTGCAAACGCATTATAAGCCTGAAGGTGCCTATGTTTGTGCCGTTCCTGATTATGTTACGCGAAGGACTGGAAGCCGCGCTGATCGTCAGCCTGATTGCCAGCTATTTACAACGCACTCAGCGCAGTGAGTGGTTTGGCGCGATGTGGCTTGGCGTGTTTATCGCGGCCACCCTCTGCCTGGTGCTGGGCTATGTGATTAATGAAACCACCGGTGAATTCCCGCAGAGAGAACAGGAGCTGTTCGAAGGCATGGTGGCGGTAGTGGCCGTCTGCATTCTGACCTGGATGGTTTTCTGGATGCGTAAAGTGGCGCGCAATATTAAAGCGCAGCTGGAAGGTGCGGTTGATAACGCTCTGCAGCGCGGAAAGGGCGGCGGTTGGGCCCTGATTTTCATGGTTTTCCTGGCCGTGGCGCGCGAAGGACTGGAGTCCGTTTTCTTTCTGCTGGCGGCCTTCCAGCAGGATGTGGGCATTGCGCCACCAATCGGGGCGATCCTTGGCCTCGCCACCGCTATTGTTCTGGGGATGCTGATCTACTGGGGCGGCATACGGCTGAATATGGCCATTTTCTTCAGGTGGACCAGCCTGTTTATTCTGCTGGTCGCGGCGGGACTGGCCGCCGGCGCTATCCGTGCTTTCCATGAAGCCGGCCTGTGGAACAGCTTTCAAAGCCAGGCGTTCGATTTCAGCCAGGTGCTTTCTACTAGCACGCTGACGGGAACGTTGCTGGAAGGGCTGTTCGGCTATCAGGAAGCTCCCAGCGTCAGTGAAGTGGTGGTCTGGTTTTGTTATCTCATTCCTGCGCTGATCGTCTTTTTCATGCCCGGACGTCCGTCTGCTGCGGCGGCCCCGCGTTAAGCCGCTTTTTCCGCTTTCTTATTTAAGGGATGTATCATGATTCGTGGTTTTTCAATGTTACCGCTGGCGGCGGCGTTACTGGCCAGCTTTTCTGCCGTGCAGGCAGCCGATGTGCCGCAGGTGAAAATTGTCGTTAACGACAAGCAATGCGATCCGATGAGCGTCACCGTCAAAGCCGGGAAAACGCAGTTTGTTATCCAGAACCACAGCCAGAAAGGCCTGGAGTGGGAGATCCTGAAAGGGGTAATGGTGGTAGAAGAGCGCGAAAATATCGCGCCGGGCTTTACGCAAAAGCTGACGGCCACCCTGCAGCCGGGCGAATATGAGATGACCTGCGGTCTGCTGAGCAATCCAAAAGGTAAACTGCTTGTTCAGGGCGCACAGGATGCGGCAGGCGCACAGCCCACGCTGATGCAGCTGACCGGGCCGGTTACCGCCTACAAAGCTTACGTTATGCAGGAAGTGACCGCGCTGGTGGCCAGTACCAAAGCCTTTACCGAGGCGGTAAAGGCGGGCGATATCGACAAGGCGAAAGCGCTCTATGCTCCGACGCGCGCTCACTATGAACGTATCGAACCGATAGCGGAGCTGTTCTCCGATCTGGACGGCAGCATTGACGCGCGTGAAGATGATTATGAGCAAAAAGCGGCCGATCCTAAGTTCACCGGTTTCCACCGCCTGGAAAAAGCGCTGTGGGGCGACGGGTCAACCAAAGGCATGAACACCTATGCCGACAGGCTCTATGCGGATGTGCAGGCGCTGCAAACACGGGTCAGCGAGCTGGCTTTTCCACCGGGTAAAGTGGTGGGCGGTGCGGCAGGACTGATTGAGGAAGTCGCTTCCAGTAAAATCTCCGGCGAAGAAGATCGCTACAGCCGCACTGATTTATGGGATTTCCAGGCTAACGTCGACGGCGCACAGAAGATTGTGAACTTGCTGCGTCCGATGCTGCAACAGGCCGATCCGGCACTGCTGGCGAAAATCGACGGCAATTTTAAAAAGGTCGATGCCATCCTGAAAAAATACCGCAGCGGCGACGGCTTTGCCTCTTATGACAAGCTTACCGATGCCGATCGTACCGCAATGAAAGGCCCGATCACGGCGCTGGCGGAAGATCTTGCACTGCTGCGTGGAACGCTAGGGCTGGATTAAGTGATAAAGCATGCTGATGACGAGGCGGTGGAGCCTTCACGCCGCCGACTGTTAAAGGGAATGGGTATTCTTGGTGGTCTGGCGGTAGCAGGCGGCTGTCCGGCGCACGGCGCGCCGGCTGCTTTTTCACCCGGCGCGCTCTCGCCCAATAGCCGCGAGCAGAGCCAGTCGTTTTACGGTGCGCACCAGGCGGGGATCGTTACGCCGCAGCAGGCCTCAATGATGCTGGTGGCCTTTGACGTACTGGCAGCAGACAAAGCCGACCTGGAGCGCCTGTTTCGACTGTTAACCGACCGCATCGCTTTCCTGACTCAGGGAGGCGCCGCGCCGCAGACGGCTAATCCACGCCTGCCGCCGATGGATTCCGGCATTCTGGGCGCTCATATTTACCCGGACAACCTGACTATCACGGTCTCTGTCGGTCATTCTTTGTTTGACGATCGCTATGGGTTGCAGGCGCAAAAGCCGCACAGGCTGCAAGCCATGACGCGTTTTCCAAATGATGCGCTGGACGCCGGGCTGTGCCATGGCGATCTGTTACTGCAAATTTGTGCTAACACCAACGACACGGTAATCCATGCGCTGCGAGATATCATCAAGCATTCGCCGGATTTACTGAGCGTGCGCTGGCGGCGGGAAGGGTTTATCTCTGACCATGCGGCGCGCAGCCAGGGCAGGGAGACACCGATTAATCTGCTGGGCTTTAAGGACGGAACCGCTAATCCCAATACCGCCGACACCGCGATGATGAATAATATCCTTTGGGTCACGGCGGATCAGGATGAGCCTGCCTGGACGATCGGCGGCAGCTACCAGGCCGCGCGTATTATTCAGTTTCACGTAGAGTTCTGGGACAGAACGCCGCTGCGTGAGCAGGAAAACATTTTTGGCCGGGTGAAGCAGAGTGGTGCGCCGTTGGGAATGACCCACGAGCATGACGTGCCGGACTATGCCAGCGATCCCGAGGGGACCATTACCCCTCTGGATGCGCATATCCGCCTTGCTAATCCGCGTACGGCGCAAACGCAGGAAAATCTGATGCTCCGCCGTGGCTATAGCTATTCGCTGGGCGTGTCAAATGCCGGTCAGCTGGAAATGGGGCTGCTGTTTATCTGCTACCAGCACGACCTGCAAAAAGGCTTCCTGACCGTACAAAAAAGGCTTAACGGCGAGGCGCTGGAAGAATATGTCAAACCCGTGGGCGGCGGATATTTCTTTGTGCTGCCTGGCGTCATTGACGAAAAACATTATCTCGGGCAGCCTTTACTTCAGGCCTGAGCCTTTTCAACCTCCTGCCCGCGCCTCGTGCGGGAGGTTGTTTTTTAATCAGCGATGTTAACCCGCGTGGTAAACATTTCGGAGTAGATGACTCAGCATAAAATAAATTTTTATCTCTTTGATCCTGCTACGATCGCAATTAACCTCCCGCGTACGCATCTCCCTATTTCACGCTTTTCCTTTACCACCAGGTAAAATTAATGTTGCATTATTCCAGGAATCTGTTGAAATTTAATTATCAGGCGTCAGTTGTTTCCAGTGTGCAACACGGAGATCGCGAATGGACAAGTCCTTTTATGGACGTAAGCGTCAGACAAATAGCATGACCGCTTCCCGGCGCGAGGGCCTTATCGCCCCCATGACTTCCTCTTCTCTTTTCTTTTTCAGTCCGTTCTTTCATACCCTCCGGTGCCCGGCATCGTCACTCCGCGTACCCTTTCATTGGCCAGACAAGGCTTACAAGGAAGCCAGCAAAACCTCTAAAGCGTTCACGTAATCGCACCGCCGTGTCGGGTGCGGGAAATGAAACCAATTGTAAGGTGCCACTATGGGAAGACAGAAAGCAGTGATCAAAGCTCGTCGTGAAGCCAAGCGCGTGCTTCGTAGCGATTCACGCAGTCACCGTCAGCGTGAAGAAGAATCGGTCACCTCGCTGGTGCAGATGGGTGGGCTGGACGCAATCGGCATGGCGCGTGATACGCGCGACCATTCGCCCATTGAAGCCCGTAACGAAGCTCAGGCGCACTATCTTAAAGCCATAGAGAGTAAACAGCTGATTTTCGCGACCGGCGAAGCGGGCTGCGGAAAAACCTGGATTAGCGCCGCCAAAGCGGCCGAAGCCCTGATCAATAAGGATGTTGAAAGGATCATTGTCACCAGGCCTGTACTGCAGGCCGACGAGGATTTAGGCTTCCTGCCCGGTAATATCGCAGAGAAATTCGCTCCTTATTTTCGACCCGTCTATGACGTTCTGGTTAAACGTCTTGGTTCTTCCTTTATGCAATACTGTCTGCGTCCTGAAATCGGCAAGGTGGAAATCGCGCCTTTCGCCTATATGCGTGGGCGTACCTTTGAAAATGCCGTGGTGATCCTTGATGAGGCGCAAAATGTCACCGCCGCCCAAATGAAAATGTTCCTGACCCGCCTTGGGGAAAACGTCACCGTTATCGTCAATGGCGATATCACCCAGTGTGATTTGCCGAACCATGTTCAGTCGGGCCTTAGCGACGCGCTGGCCCGCTTCAAAGAAGATGAAATGATCGGAGTGGTGCGTTTCGGTAAACAAGACTGCGTACGCTCGGAACTGTGTCAGCATACGCTGATGGCCTACGGCTAAGCACCCGGTATAACGGCAGGCTCTGCTGTTAAAGATAAGCAGTGGTAAAGTATTTTACACAGGCAAAGGCCCGTCCCGGAAAAGTTAACCGGGACGGGCCTTTTCAATTTGCGCTGTAAATTCAATATAATGCATATTTTTTGACGTTTTCCACTCATTAACATACTTAGTTTACGATTAAAATCGGCTCAGAACGGCAGGGTGCCTGGGGTACCAAAAATGCGAAAGAGCGAATGAAGAGTAAAGGTTAGACAAATTGCGCCGATAGATAATCATTATCAATGCAGGCGTATGTCTGAATCTTTAATCTTCTGAGAGCGTGAAAAAGATGTTTAAAAACCTTTCGGTCAGTGCAAAATTTATTGCGGCCTTCGGTATCGTAGCGGCCTTACTGCTGCTGTTGTGCAGTACCTTTTACGTTAACTTTTCGCGCATTGTCACTTCCAATAACTGGAACGTGCATACCTGGCGCGTCATTGATGAAAGTCGCTCGATGACCATGAGCCTGGTCAATATGGAAACCGGCCTGCGTGGCTATGCGCTAAATGGCAAAGAAGAGATGCTGGCACCGTGGCAGGAAGGGCAGAAAAGCTTTGCTCAGCACGTAGAGAAGGCCAGGTCTTTGACATCAGACAACCCAAGACAACAGGATCGGCTGGCCAGACTGGTTGCGCAGGAACAGGCGTGGGAAGGCTCTTTTGTTACGCCACTGATGAAAAATCGCCAGGCTCTGAATAGCGGCACGCTCTCTTATGACGCGTTTCTGACCGCTTTCAATACCAATACTGGCAAAGCGCAAATGGATGGGATGCGTAAGATTATCGACGAGCTTGCCGGCGAAGAGAAAGGGCTGTTGGGTGAACGTCAGCGTACGGTTGATGCCACGGAATCCCAGACCAAGCTGACCCTGATTGTGGGTGCTCTGGCAGGCTTGTTGATTGCTTCTCTGCTGGGTTATTTCCTGTCCCGTGCGATTACCGTTCCGCTGCGCCAGGCGGTGAAAGCGGCGCGTTCAATCGCCGACGGTGATTTGACGTCGGTACTGGTGGCGCAGTCAAAAGATGAAACTGGCGTGCTGATCGCTACTTTTGCAGAAATGCAGGAGCAGCTAAGGAAAGTCGTTTCAGAGATCCAGAGCGCTGCAGCCTCTATTGATAGCGCGGCAAAAGAAGTCTCTATGGGCAATACCGATCTCTCCAGCCGGACTGAGCAGCAGGCCGCGTCACTTGAAGAAACCTCTGCCAGTATGGAGCAGCTTACCGCTACGGTGCGCCAGAACTCTTCAAATGCGCAACATGCCAGCAGCCTCGCTTCCGAGGCTTCCCGAGTGGCGGAGCACGGTGGTGCAGTGGTAGGAAAAGTCGTCTCTACCATGTCGGCTATTAACGAAAGTTCCAATAGCGTGGCTGAGATTATCAGCACCATAGAAAGTATCGCTTTCCAGACCAATATCCTGGCACTTAACGCCGCGGTGGAAGCCGCCCGCGCGGGTGAGCAGGGACGAGGCTTTGCCGTTGTCGCTTCAGAGGTCAGGGCGCTGGCTCAGCGAAGCGCGGTTGCCGCTAAAGAAATTAAGACGCTGATCGAAACGTCCAGCCTGCGTATTACGGAAGGCAGCCAGCTGGTGGCTAACGCCGGGAAAACAATGGATGACATTGTTTCTTCCATCGGCAATGTTTCGGGCATTATGTCGGAGATTTTCTCGGCCTCTGGCGAGCAGGTAAACGGTATCGAGCACGTCAGCATCGCGGTGAGCCAGATGGATGAAGTGACCCAGCAGAATGCGGCGCTGGTGCAGGAAGCCGCTGCTGCGGCCGCCTCGCTGGAAGATCAGGCTGCGCAACTGACTCGTGCCATCGCTGTGTTTAAAGTTGCCTGATGGCCAGTGGCCCTGAAGCGGGTCATAAGAAGGCATCCGGTATAAAAAAAGCCTGAACGTGAGTTCAGGCTTTTTTCTTTGAAAGATGGCGGTGAGCAAGGGATACATGAGCCTTACCCTGTCGGGCGGCAGCCTGCCGTGCAAGACCGGCGGCTTTGTCGAACCCGGTCAAGGCTTCTCACCCTTCCTCGTGGGGAACATGC
>NZ_DALZCD010000069.1:0-17168 GCF_031978025.1 Erwinia sp. | reverse complement strand
AGGATGGATCTAACCCGAAAACTGAAAGTGATATCAGTCGTTACTTCAGTGAAGCGATGATGCCCTCTCAACAGGAAACGTTGGGGCAAATTGTGGTGGAGATTCTGCGTTCGGGTAAAAATATTAACCGCAAGGCGATCTGTTCTAAGCTGCTCAGGCGTCTTGAACTGGCCTCTGATGCCGGACAGGAAAAACATTATCACGAATTGATAGGTATGTTATTTGGCCGTGAGGACTGAGTTTCAAAGCCTGGATGATGATTACCAGACGTCCTAACTTTTCTGCTCGGCCTGGCCTGCTTTCCCGCCTGGCCCTTTGATCGGCGGTGGTTGATAAACCTGCTGCCTCCCAGGGTTGCATCCGGGAACTGTGGCTATTTATGCGCCCACATCACTGATACAGAGAAGCTGGTATGTACAGAAACGACGATGAAAAACTGATCGATATAGTACTGGGCGAGGCCGTGCTGGTGCTGTTAAAAACGGATGCTACTATCAATAACGCCGCGCTGATCCGTCAGCTGCAGGCGATGGCCGCCGTGGAAAAAAGTGCTGCCAGGCACCGCGCCTGTAAACAGGCCATTATTGATGTCAGAAATAATATAAAAACGGGTAACAATCGCTATACCCACGAAATCCGTGACGTGGATAATGTGACGCACCTTTTTACCAGTGAAGGTCCGCCAGACGGTACCAAAAAACATTGAGTCAATTCAGGTGGGGTGATCCCGCCCTTTTTAAAGGCGAATACTATGCAGCAGCACTCTTCAGAGCCGGGCATCCTTGAGCATTTTCAGGGAGAAGGTGATTTACTGGCTCAGGAAACCAAAGTTATTGGCGCCGTTATCAGAGAAATTGCGGCTGCCGGTGGGTATGTGACAAACAAAGCCATTATTCTGAAGCTGATTGAAAAGCTGGAACATACCTCTGATGTCGTGCAGCTGGATGTGTTCCGCCAGGCGCTGGAAATTGTGGTTGCCCGTACCCCTGACGACGCATAACGTTTCACAGAATGCACCAGGCAGCGTTGCGCTTCGATTGACGCCAGGCAGCAGGACGCAACAGCCTGGGCTTGCTGCCTGGCGCATCTGAAAACGGGGTGGAACAGAGGTTATTGAAAGCGGTCTATTAACGATCGGAAAGCGCGCTGAATAGCAGCCTTCATCTGTTCGTCGGTGGTTTGTGCGCTGTGGATCTGTAATCGAATTAAGATGTTATGTCGTCCTACCGGTTCGCCGCTTTCCAGCAGCTCTGCCACGGCTCTGCCGATGAGGGCACAGATTTCTGAAGAATACGCCTGCTCTGTTTTGGGCACTCTCTTCCCTCTTTGAACTGTACCTGTCAACAGACTATCACAGCCCGCCGCAGTGGGTATACTTTTGCTGTATATTTAGCCTGGTGCGCCCGCATCAAAAGCACAGCCGTCTGAATCCCCAAATAAAAAAAGCCCGCCGAAGCGAGCTTGATCCTGCATGCAAAGCGATATTATAGCTTGCCAGCGTTTTCAGACAGGTACTTCGCTACGCCGTCCGGAGACGCGCCCATACCTTCTTTGCCTTTTTCCCACTGAGCCGGGCACACTTCGCCGTGCTCTTCGTGGAACTGCAGCGCGTCAACCATACGCAGCATTTCATCAACGTTACGGCCCAGCGGCAGATCGTTAACTACCTGGTGGCGAACCACACCGGCTTTGTCGATCAGGAAAGAGCCGCGCAGCGCAACGCCTGCATCCGGATGCTCAATGCCGTAGGCTTTCTGGATTTCACGTTTGATATCCGCAACCATCGCGTATTTTACTTCGCCGATGCCGCCTTTATCGATAGGGGTTTTACGCCATGCGTTGTGAACGAACTCGGAGTCGAAAGAGACGCCAACCACTTCCACGCCGCGCTTCTGGAATTCTTCATAACGCTTATCGAAAGCGATCAGCTCAGAAGGGCAAACAAAAGTGAAGTCCATTGGCCAAAAGAACACAACGGTGGCTTTACCAGCGGTGTGTTTTTTAAAGTTGAAATTTTCTACGATTTCACCGTTGCCCAGCACGGCTGCGGCGGTGAAATCAGGGGCCTGACGAGTTACGAGAACCATGGTCACTCCTGTAAAGAGACATTAAGGGAAACGGCCGCCAGTATGAGGCGACATAGCCTGGCAAACCAGCGCTAAGCGCCGATTTCTCTGATAGTTTACACCTATCAAAAAGCGTTTTTATTCAATATGTTCACCACCATAACCTTTTTCAGCAAAAGGGCAAGCGCGACTAGAGCAACTGCTGACGGGCTTTCGCCATCATTTGTGGATAAAACTGCCGGAAAATAGACTCAAACTGCTGATAATTATCGGTAAAGTCCTGATAACAGTCTGCCAGGGCTATCAGGCGAGGACGGCGGCTGGCCATTCCACTCAGGACATTTTGCAAATAGAGCGCCTGCGCGTATTTTTCCATCCATCGATCCGTCCACAGATAGCGATTCAGGTTCTGAAAGCGCTCTGGCGTCGTGGCAAGATGCGGGCCTATCTCGGCTTGCGCCCGGCGTAAAAAATCCGGTAGCGCCGTTTCCGGTACGATCTCATCCCAGTGGCGGGATAAAAAGTGATCCCAAATAACGTCCAGTGCGATAGGTGAGACACGGTAAGTTTCCGGACGGAAAAATCCACGTGCGACACGGACTTCCGGCAGGGCGTCGGTCATGACGTCAATACGTCGGTGCAGCAAAATACCGGCGGCAACGTTATCGGGCCAGACGTCACGTGGATTGCCGCGCACAAAGTCGGCCATCAGGTTGCCCAGCAGGGAGCTGTCAGCCAGCTGAGCCAGGTGAAGGTGAGCGAGAAAGTTCATCGCGGCAGTATATCGGCTTCTGCCGCGTCGGGATACTGCTGATAGCGCCGGACAAAGCGCTACACGCTTGTTGGCGGACGGTTTAACCGATAGATGCGGCGAATGGTTCAGAATTGGCGGGTTTTCAGCTAGAATGTGCGCCCTGATTTCCCTGACTGTGAATGACCATGCGCGTTGCCGATTTTTCTTTTGAGTTGCCCGAATCTTTGATTGCCCACTACCCGCAGGCCCAGCGCAGCGGATGCCGTCTGCTGTGCCTTAACGGGCCGGACGGCGAGCTGACCCATGGGGTGTTCACCGATTTACTGGATTTGCTCAATCCGGGTGACCTGCTGGTTTTTAACAATACGCGCGTGATCCCGGCGCGTATCTTCGGGCGCAAAGCCAGCGGCGGCAAAATCGAAGTACTGGTCGAGCGAATGCTGGATGAGCATCGCGTGCTGGCGCATATCCGCGCATCTAAAGCGCCTAAAGCGGGTGCCGAACTGCTGCTTGGCGACGACGAAAGCGTTAAGGCGACCATGGTTGCCCGTCATGATGCGCTCTTTGAACTGCATTTTGACGACGAGCGCGCCGTGCTGGATATTTTGGATGCCGTTGGCCATATGCCGCTGCCGCCTTATATCGACCGTCCTGATGAAGACGCCGACCGTGAACTCTATCAGACCGTTTACAGCGAGCGTCCTGGCGCGGTAGCGGCCCCAACCGCAGGCCTGCATTTTGACGAACCTATGCTGGAAGCGCTGCGGGCGAAAGGTATTGAAACCGCTTTCGTGACCCTCCACGTCGGCGCGGGCACTTTCCAGCCGGTGCGTGTGGACAGCATCGAAGATCATATTATGCACGCTGAGTATGCTGAAGTTCCGCAGGAAGTTGTGGACGCGGTACTGGCCTGTAAAGCACGCGGCAACCGCGTCGTTGCCGTAGGGACAACATCGGTTCGTTCGCTGGAAAGCGCGGCGGCAGCGGCCAAAGACGCCCTGATTGCGCCTTTCTTCGACGACACCAAAATCTTTATCTACCCCGGCTATGAGTATCAGGTTATTGATGCGCTGGTCACCAATTTCCATCTGCCGGAATCCACGCTGATCATGCTGGTTTCCGCTTTTGCAGGCTACCGTCATACCATGCACGCTTACCAGCAGGCGGTAGCGGAGCAGTACCGCTTCTTTAGCTATGGCGACGCGATGTTTATTACCCGTAATCCGCAGGCAATAAACGAGCAGGTCGGCAAGTAAGACAATAACCGGATTTGACCGGTTGCGATGCCTGCCCCTGACCAGGGCGCAGGTCAACTCTTAAGCATCAGACTGTTTCTCTGATGGAGGCAACGTGAAGTTTGAATTAGATACTACTGATGGGCGCGCGCGCCGTGGCCGTCTGGTTTTCGATCGTGGCGTGGTGGAAACCCCGGCCTTTATGCCTGTAGGCACCTACGGCACTGTTAAAGGCATGACGCCGGAGGAAGTGCAGGATACCGGCGCCCAGATCATCCTCGGCAATACTTTTCACCTGTGGCTGCGTCCGGGCCAGGAAATTATGAAGCTGCATGGCGACCTGCACGACTTCATGCAGTGGAAAGGACCGATCCTGACCGATTCAGGCGGCTTCCAGGTGTTCAGCCTGGGGGATATCCGTAAAATCACCGAAGCGGGCGTGCACTTCCGTAACCCGATTAACGGCGACAAGATCTTCCTGGATCCCGAAAAGTCGATGGAGATCCAGTACGATCTGGGTTCCGATATCGTCATGATTTTCGACGAATGTACGCCTTATCCGGCCGACTGGGATTACGCCAAACGTTCGATGGAGATGTCGTTGCGTTGGGCGCAGCGCAGTCGCGATCGCTTTGATTCGCTTGGGAATAAAAACTCGCTGTTCGGGATTATTCAGGGCGGTGTTTACGAAGATTTACGAGATGTCTCCGTAAAAGGGCTGGTAGAGATTGGCTTTGATGGTTACGCTGTGGGCGGCCTGGCGGTCGGTGAACCGAAAGAGGACATGCACCGCATTCTGGAGCACGTCTGTCCGCAGATCCCCGAGGACAAACCGCGCTATCTGATGGGCGTCGGCAAACCAGAAGACCTGGTAGAAGGCGTGCGTCGCGGCATTGACATGTTTGACTGCGTGATGCCTACGCGCAACGCCCGTAACGGCCACCTGTTTGTGACCGACGGCGTGGTAAAAATCCGTAACGCGAAATATAAAGATGATACGGCGCCGCTGGATGCAGAGTGCGATTGCTACACCTGTCGCAATTACAGCCGCGCTTACCTGTATCATCTGGATCGTTGCAACGAGATACTGGGTGCACGTCTTAACACTATTCATAACCTGCGTTATTACCAGCGCCTGATGGCGGGTTTACGTAAGGCAATTGAAGAGGGTAAATTAGAGCACTTCGTTAGCGAATTCTATGCACGGACGGGCAAAGCGGTTCCGCCGTTAAACGTCTGATAATTAATCAAAGAGGGAAAATTAATGAGCTTGTTCATTTCTGATGCAGTGGCTGCTGCTGGTGCGCCAGCACAGGGAAGCCCGTATTCGCTGGTGATTATGCTGGTGGTTTTTGGTCTGATTTTCTATTTCATGATCCTGCGCCCACAGCAGAAACGCGGTAAAGAGCATAAGAAACTCATGGACTCCATTTCCAAAGGCGACGAAGTGCTGACCACCGGCGGTCTGGTCGGACGCGTAACCAAAGTCGCGGATACCGGCTATGTTGCTATCGCACTGAACGAGACGACGGAAGTTGTGGTCAAACGTGATTTCGTGGCTGCCGTTCTGCCGAAAGGTACGATGAAGGCGCTGTAATTTTTTGTTTTCCCTAAGGGAACTGCCGTGTTAAACCGTTATCCTTTGTGGAAGTACATCATGCTGATCGTCGTGCTTATCGTCGGTCTGCTCTATGCGCTTCCCAACCTGTATGGTGAGGATCCGGCTGTTCAGATCACCGGCGCGCGCGGAAGCGCCGCCAGTGAACAGACGCTGAATCAGATCCAGAGTGTTTTAAAAGAAGAGAATATCCAGAGCAAATCCCTTGCGCTGGAAAACGGCGCTATCATGGCGCGCTTCGCTAACGGCGACGTGCAGCTGCGTGCGCGTGACGCTATTATCAAAACGTTAGGCGAAGACTACGTGGTCGCGCTTAACCTTGCCCCGGCCACGCCACGCTGGCTGAGCCTGCTGGCCGCAGAACCGATGAAACTCGGTCTCGATCTGCGCGGCGGCGTGCACTTCCTGATGGAAGTTGATATGGATACTGCCCTGA
This sequence comes from Erwinia sp., assembly GCF_031978025.1. Lineage (NCBI taxonomy): Bacteria > Pseudomonadati > Pseudomonadota > Gammaproteobacteria > Enterobacterales > Erwiniaceae > Erwinia > Erwinia sp. The sequence continues at coordinate 11,059 of NZ_DALZCD010000069.1, read as the reverse complement.
GCAAGCTTCAGGAACAGAATATTGACAACCTCAGAAGCGATCTGCGCGACAAAAATATCCCCTACACCAACGTGCGCAAGACCGATAACTACGGTCTGGAAATCCGTTTCCGTGACGCGCAGGCGCGCGACGACGCCGTCAGTTATCTGACCGGCCGTCATCGCGATCTGGTGATCAACACCAGCGGCAGTAATCTGCTGCGTGCGGTCATGTCAGACGACCGCCTGCGAGAAGCCCGGGAGTATGCGGTACAGCAGAACATCACTATCCTGCGTAACCGTGTGAACCAGCTGGGTGTGGCCGAGCCGCTGGTACAGCGTCAGGGCACCGACCGAATCGTGGTTGAGCTGCCGGGTATTCAGGACACCGCGCGCGCAAAAGAGATTCTGGGGGCAACTGCCACGCTGGAATTCCGTCTGGTTAACACTTACGTTGATCCTACCGCTGCCGCTAACGGCCGCGTACCGGGCGATTCAGAAGTGAAAAATACCCGCGACGGCCAGCCGGTTACGCTGTACAAGCGCGTTATCCTGACCGGTGACCATATAACTGACTCTACGTCGAGCATGGATGAGTACAACCAGGCACAGGTAAATATCTCGCTGGACAGCGCGGGCGGCAATATCATGTCCAACTTCACTAAGGATAATATCAATAAGCCGATGGCGACGCTGTTTGTTGAGTACAAAGACAGCGGTAAGAAAGACGCCAACGGTCGCGCTATCCTGGCGAAGCAGGAAGAAGTGATTAACGTTGCCAATATCCAGTCCCGACTGGGTAACAGCTTCCGCATCACCGGTATTAGCAATCCGAACGAAGCACGTCAGCTGTCGCTGCTGCTCCGTGCAGGCGCGCTGATTGCGCCAATCCAGATTGTGGAAGAACGCACCATTGGTCCAACCATGGGCGCGCAAAACATTACTCAGGGTCTGCAAGCCTGTCTGTGGGGCCTGATCGCCTCTATCGTGTTTATGGTGGTTTACTACCGTAAGTTCGGGGTGATTGCGACCACCGCGCTGGTGGCCAACCTGGTGCTGATTGTGGGGATTATGTCCCTGCTGCCTGGCGCCACGCTGACCATGCCGGGTATTGCCGGTATCGTGCTGACGCTGGCGGTAGCCGTTGATGCTAACGTGCTGATTAACGAGCGTATCAAGGAAGAGCTGAAGAACGGACGTTCCGTTCAGCAGGCTATCCATGAAGGCTACAGCGGCGCGTTTTCCAGTATCATCGACGCCAACGTCACCACGCTTATCACGGCTATTATCCTTTATGCTGTCGGTACGGGATCCATTAAGGGCTTTGCTATCACCACGGCAATCGGTGTAGTGACCTCTATGTTTACCGCTATTGTCGGTACCCGCGCCATCGTCAACCTGCTGTACGGCGGTAAACGCATCAACAAGCTGTCTATTTGAGGAGTGCGTTGTGGCACAGGACTATAGCGTTGAACAACTGAACTACGGCCGTAAAGTCCACGACTTTATGCGCTGGGACAAGCTGGCCTTTACTCTTTCCGGCCTGCTGCTGATCGCCTCTTTTGCGATCATGGGTTTGAAAGGATTTAACTGGGGACTGGATTTCACCGGCGGTACGGTGATTGAAATTACCCTGGAGAAACCGGCCGAGCTGGATAATCTGCGCGGTGCGCTGGAGAAAGCGGGCTTTACCGATCCGCAGGTGCAGAATTTCGGCAGTAGCCGTGATGTGCTGGTGCGGATGTCGCCACACGAAGGCAATGCGGGCCAGGAACTGGGCAGCAAGGTTGTCAGCATCATTAACCAGGCAACGGCGCAGAACGGCACCGTGAAGCGCATTGAGTTTGTTGGCCCAAGCGTGGGCAGCGATCTGGCGCAGACCGGCGGCATGGCGCTGCTGGTAGCGCTGATCGCCATCCTGGTGTACGTCGGTTTCCGCTTTGAGTGGCGACTGGCGTTAGGCGCCGTGCTGGCGCTGGCGCACGACGTGATCATTACCATGGGCATTCTCTCTCTGTTCCATATTGAGATTGATTTGACCATTGTTGCGTCGCTGATGTCGGTTATTGGCTACTCGCTGAACGACAGCATTGTGGTGTCGGACCGTATTCGTGAGAACTTCCGCAAGATCCGTCGCGGTACGCCTTACGAAATTTTCAACGTCTCGCTGACGCAGACGCTGAGCCGAACCATCATGACTTCCGCCACCACGCTGGTGGTGGTACTGATGCTGTTTATCTTCGGCGGTGCGCTGCTGGAAGGCTTCTCGCTGACCATGCTGATCGGGGTTTCCATCGGCACAATTTCATCTATCTATGTGGCTTCGGCGCTGGCGCTGAAACTGGGGATGAAACGTGAGCATCTGATCCAGCAGAAAGTGGAGAAAGAGGGCGCCGATCAACCTTCGATTATGCCTTAAGCTTTTCGCTGTATAAAAAAAAGCGCCGCATTTGCGGCGCTTTTTTTATGGCTTCGTCTGGCCCATCAAATCGTGCACGCGCACGTAGCCCAGCTGCTCCGGTGGCAGGTTGCTCAAGCGCAGCGGTACCGTGACTTCGCTACGAGGCAGCAGTGAGGCCGCCACGCTGAAGGTCTGGCTCTGGCTGTTCACCTGAAGCGGTTTACCGCTAGTCGGATCCAACTCGCCCCATTCTACCGTCGCGGTAAAGGCAGGCAGCGTATTGTCTCCGGCAGAACGGATATGCAGCATTGCCCGCGTGCCGTTGGCTTCACTTTCAATATGGCTCAGCGACAGCCTGACCTCACCCAACTGGCTTTGCAGCGGCACGGCCGTGTTAGTGGCCGGCAGCAGCCAGGCCCCCTGGGTAGAGCTGCTGTTGAGCATATTCTGCCGCGTAAGTGCCGTTGCCTGCTCGGTAAGCTGTTGCATCTCATTGTTGAGCTTGCCAACCTCATTATGCAGCTTAGCGATTTGTGGCTGCTGCGGGGAGGCGCAGCTTGCCAGCAGAGCCAGCAGGGGCAGCAGCGTAGCCTTTTTCAGATATCCGGCCATAGATGCCTACTGAGGGATACGTAAAGTCTGACCCGGGTAGATCTTATTCGGGTCGGAGAGCATAGGTTTATTAGCCTCGAAGATTTGATTGTACTTGTTCGGATCGCCGTACACTTCTTTCGAGATGGCGCTAAGCGTGTCGCCTTTTTTCACCGTATAGAATTTCGCTTCGGTTGCGGCTTCCGCTACTTTCACATTGTCTTCAACGTGAGTAATCCCCGCGACGTTACCGGCCGCTACCAGGATTTTCTCTTTCAGTTCCTGAGAAATACTGTCACCGCTAATGCTGGCCTTATCGCCATCCACCTTAACGTCAACCTTCTCGCTGCCAGGCAGGCCCAGCTTGTGGATATACTCTTTCAGCTTCGCGCTTTGGTCTTCGCCAGCATCGCTTACCGAATCCCAAAGTTTCTCGCCCGCTTCTTTTACAAAGTTAAATAAACCCATATATCCTCCGGTTAATCCCTGTTTTATAAAAAGTTACGCCAGAGCGTTCTGTCATTATAGCGGAAGAACGGGCAGATACCTGGTCAGGCACCAGGCAAAGCGATCCGGCAGGGGAAAGAAAGGCAAAAGGGCGGCCTGATATTTTGTTGCTCGCCACTTCGCGCTACACTGTGCTCACTTTTCCAGGATCCAGGAATTATCATGCATTGCCCGTTCTGTTCTGCTGTGGATACCAAAGTCATCGATTCCCGCCTGGTGGGGGAGGGAACCTCGGTGCGCCGTCGCCGTCAGTGCCTGGTGTGCCATGAACGCTTTACCACCTTTGAAGTGGCCGAGCTGGTGATGCCGCGGGTGGTGAAAAGCAATGATATTCGTGAACCCTTCAATGAAGACAAGCTTTGCAGCGGGATCATGAAGGCGCTGGAGAAGCGGCCAGTCAGCTCGGATGATGTTGAAAATGCCGTCAGCCATATCAAAAGCAAGCTGCGATCCACGGGCGAGCGCGAAGTGCCCAGCAAAATGATCGGTAACCTGGTGATGGATGAGCTGAAAAAACTGGATAAGGTGGCCTATATTCGCTTTGCCTCGGTCTACCGCAGCTTTGAAGATATCCGCGAATTCGGCGAAGAAATCGCCCGCTTACAGGATTAAGGCATGGATGAAATCTATATGGCTCGCGCACTTGAACTGGCCAGGCGCGGGCGCTTTACTACCACACCTAATCCGAACGTAGGTTGCGTTATCGTACGGGACGGAGAAATTGTCGGCGAAGGCTACCATTTTCGGGCTGGCGAACCCCATGCAGAAGTCCATGCATTGCGGATGGCGGGCGATAAAGCGCGCGGCGCTACGGCTTACGTCACGCTGGAGCCCTGTAGCCATCATGGACGCACGCCACCCTGCTGCGAGGCGCTGATCGCCGCTGGGGTCGCTCGTGTTGTTGCCGCCATGCAGGATCCCAACCCCGAAGTGGCGGGACGGGGGCTTTATCGTTTGCAGCAGGCCGGCATTGCCGTCAGCCACGGGTTGATGATGCAGGAAGCGGAAGCGCTGAATCGTGGCTTTCTTAAGCGGATGCGCACCGGCTTCCCGTGGGTGCAGCTGAAGTTGGGCGCCTCGCTGGACGGCCGTACGGCGATGGCAAGCGGCGAAAGCCAGTGGATTACCTCGCCGGAAGCACGGCGCGACGTGCAGCGCCTGCGGGCGCAAAGCTCGGCCATTCTGACTACCAGCGCAACGGTGCTGGCTGACGATCCGTCCCTGACCGTGCGCTGGGACGAGTTAAATCAGGATGTACAGGCAGTCTGTACGCAGCAGGATTTGCGCCAGCCGGTCAGAGTGGTTATTGACAGCCACAACCGCGTTACGCCGCAGCACCGATTGATTGCTCAACCCGGTGAAACCTGGCTGGCGCGTCAGCAGGCCGACGAACTTAGCTGGCCCCGGAACGTTGAACAATTTTGTGTGCCGCGTCTTAATGAGCAAACCGATTTGGTTTCTTTGCTGATGCTGCTGGGACGCCGCCAGATCAACAGCGTCTGGGTAGAGGCCGGCGCGCAGCTGGCTGGTGCCCTGCTGAGCGCGGGCGTCGTCGATGAGCTAATTGTTTACCTTGCGCCTAAATTATTGGGCGATGCAGCACGCGGTTTGTGCCATCTGCCCGCTTTAGCACAACTTGCTGAAGCGCCAACGTTTATATTCAGCGATAGTCGTCAGGTTGGGCCAGATTTGCGTCTGACGCTGACGCCGCGATAGCGCTCTGCAGAAAAGCGGAAGCAGAGCGTTAAAGAGTGTGATAGAATCCGCCCCCCTGCGGGGCCATAACAAACCCTGAAAGGAAGATTATGAACGTTATTGAAGCTGCTGTTGCTACTCCTGACGCGCGCGTGGCCATTGTTATTGCGCGTTTCAACAACTTTATCAACGACAGCCTGCTGAGCGGTGCCCTTGATGCGCTGAAGCGTATCGGCCAGGTAAAAGATGAAAATATCACCGTTATCTGGGTACCGGGCGCCTACGAAATGCCAATGACGGCGCGTGCGCTGGCAAATGCCGGTAAACACGATGCGGTTGTGGCGCTGGGTACCGTTATCCGCGGTGGCACCGCTCACTTCGAATATGTTGCTGGCGAAGCCAGTTCTGGCCTGGCCAGCGTCGCCATGAACAGCGACATTCCGGTTGCCTTTGGTGTTCTGACCACAGAAAACATTGAGCAGGCCATTGAGCGCGCCGGAACCAAAGCGGGTAACAAAGGGGCGGAAGCCGCTCTGACCGCACTCGAAATGATTAACGTATTGAAAGCCATCAAAGCCTGATTTTAAGGGGAATTTTGTGAAACCTGCTGCTCGTCGCCGCGCCCGTGAATGTGCTGTCCAGGCGCTTTACTCCTGGCAGTTGTCCAAGAACGACATCTCTGATGTCGAATACCAGTTTCTGGCGGAGCAAGACGTCAAAGACGTTGATATCAGCTATTTCCGCGAGCTGCTGGGCGGCGTTGCGACCAACAGCGCGTACCTCGACGGCCTGATGAAGCCTTACCTTTCCCGCCAGCTGGAAGAGCTGGGTCAGGTAGAAAAGGCTATTCTGCGCATTTCGCTGTACGAACTGAGCAAGCGCTCCGACGTTCCCTATAAAGTCGCGATTAATGAGGGGATTGAGCTGGCGAAAGTGTTTGGCGCTGAAGACAGCCATAAATTCGTTAATGGCGTGCTGGATAAAGCCGCACCGCATATCCGCCCTAACAAGAAGTAATCCTTTCAGGCCGGTCTTATCCGGCCTTCTTCCTTTTTTCTGCTGGAACGCATTATGGCATGTGGCGAATTTGAACTTATCACGCGCTATTTTGATCGCATAACTAGCTCTCGTCGTGATGTAGAAAAAGGCATCGGCGATGACTGTGCTCTGCTAAACCTGCCCGAAAATCAGACCTTGGCGATCAGCACCGATACATTGGTAGCCGGTGTGCACTTCCTGCGCGACATCCATCCAGCCGATCTTGGCTATAAAGCGCTGGCGGTAAACCTCAGCGATTTGGCCGCCATGGGAGCCGATCCTGCCTGGCTGACGCTGGCACTGACGCTACCCGAGGTGAACGAGGCCTGGCTGAAAGAGTTCAGCGACAGCCTGTTTGAACTGCTGGATTATTACAACATGCAGCTGATCGGCGGCGATACCACGCGCGGACCGTTAAGCCTGACGCTTAGCATTCACGGTCTGGTGCCGCGGGGCAGGGCGTTAAAACGTTCAGGTGCTAAACCCGGCGACTGGATTTACGTGACCGGCACGCTGGGTGACAGTGCGGCAGGACTGGCGCTGTTGCAGCACCATATCAAAATCAACGATCCTGCCGCGCATGAGGCCCTGATTAAACGTCATTTGCGCCCGATGCCGCGTATTCTGCAGGGACAGGCGTTGCGCGATCTGGCCAGCGCCGCCATCGATATTTCCGATGGTTTGATCTCCGATCTCGGCCATATTTTGAAAGCCAGCGACTGCGGTGCTCGTCTGAATCTGGATGCGTTGCCGCTTTCAAGCGTGATGAAAAGCCACTTCGAGCCGGAGCAGGCGATCGCCTGGGCGCTGAGCGGCGGTGAAGATTATGAACTTTGCTTCACCGTCCCGGAAATAAATCGTGGCGCGTTGGATGTGGCTCTGGGACATTATGGCGTGCCTTTTACCTGCATTGGACAGCTGGCACCGCTGTCTGAAGGCCTGGTGCTGTTGGAAAACAACCGGCCTGTTGAGCGTAAACTAAAAGGATTTGATCACTTTGGATAAGCATGAAGCTAAAAAACGCCTGAAGATGAGCAATCCCTGGCACCTGCTGGCGACCGGTTTCGGCAGCGGGCTCAGCCCGGTGGTGCCCGGCACCATGGGCTCGCTGGCGGCAATCCCTTTCTGGTATCTGATGTCCTTTCTGCCGCAGGATATTTATTCCCTGCTGGTGATGTTCGGCATTTGCATTGGCGTTTATCTGTGCCATCGTACCGCGAAAGATATGGGGCTGCACGACCACGGCAGCATCGTCTGGGATGAGTTTATCGGCATGTGGATTACGCTGATGGCGATCCCTGTCAACAGCTGGCAGTGGGTGCTGGCCGGCTTTGTGATTTTCCGTATTTTGGATATGTGGAAGCCGTGGCCAATCCGCTGGTTTGACCGCAACGTACACGGCGGCATGGGGATTATGGTGGATGATATCGTCGCCGGTATTATTTCGGCCGGTATCCTCTATTACGCCGGACACTATCTGGCGCTCTAGTTTGTCAGCTGTGCATACTGTGTTGGCGTGAAGCCGGAAGCTCAGCCGTAAAAATGCCTGGAAAGGCATCCATGCCAGCTCGCGCCGCGGCGTTCATGTCGCGGCGCGCTATTTCCCCTGTTCAGCCCCGCGGCTTACTCAAAACCCACTATGCTGTGCGGCTGGTAAAGGCTTTCCAGATCGGCCACCTCTTCCTGCGTCAGCTCGATCTCAACCGCCTTAACCAAATCAGCCAGCTGCTCTGCGCGCGATGCGCCGATAATCGGAGCTGTCACCACCGGTTTAGCCAATAACCATGCCAGCGCGATCTGCGCACGACTTACGCCACGAGCTTCAGCGATAGCCGCCACGCGCTGCGCAATCGCGCCATCATTCTCTTCGGTTTTGGCATAGAGCGTGCTGCCATACTCATCGGAAGCGGTACGCGCCGTCGTTTCGCCCCACGGGCGCGTCAGGCGACCGCGCGCCAGTGGACTCCACGGCAGCACGGCGATATTTTCTGCCTGACAGAGCGGGTACATTTCACGCTCCTCTTCACGTTGGATCAGGTTGTACTGATCCTGCATGCTGACAAATCTTGTCCAGCCGTGGCGGTCCGCCGTATAGAGCGCTTTGGCAAACTGCCAGGCATACATAGAAGAGGCGCCGATATAGCGGGCTTTCCCGGCCTTTACCACGTCATGCAGCGCTTCCAGCGTCTCTTCCAGCGGCGTGTTGTAATCCCAGCGGTGGATTTGCAGCAAATCGACATAGTCGGTGCCCAGCCGGGTCAGACTGTCATCAATTGACTGCATAATATTAGCGCGCGCCAGGCCGCCGGAGAGATTACTCATCGGGAAATAGACTTTAGTGGCCAACACAATTTCGTCACGGCGCGCGTATGCTTTCAGGGCGCGGCCTACAATCTCTTCACTACTGCCGTCGGAATAGCTGTTAGCGGTGTCGAAAAAGTTAATGCCTGCATCCAGCGCCTGTTTAATGAGCGGACGGCTGCTCTCTTCGGGCAGGGTCCAGGCGTGACGACCGCGGTCGGGTTCGCCATAGGTCATGCAGCCCAGGCACAAACGGGATACGATCAGGTCGGTGTTGCCTAACGGAAGGGTTTTCATGCGTGCTCCTGCTGAGAATGAAAAGGCGCAAAGGCCTAAGCATAGCAGGTGACAGGCTCCCCGGAGGGGGAGCCACGTGCGGTATTACAGGGCCAGCCAGCGTGTGATCTGCTGTTCTATGCCTTCGGCATCCAGCAGATAATCGTGGCGGATCTCTTCCTGCGTGCCCTGCGGAATAAACTCATCCGGCAGACCGATATTCAACACCGGCACCAGGACGCGCTTAGCCATCAGCGCTTCAATCACGCCGCTGCCCGCGCCACCTTTGATCGCGCCTTCTTCCAGCGTGATCAGGGCTTCATGGCTGGCGGCCAGCTCAACGATCAGCGCTTCGTCCAGCGGCTTCACAAAGCGCATATCCACCAGCGTAGCGTTCAGCGCGTCCGCTACGGCCGCCGCTTCCGGCAACAGCGTACCGAAATTCAGGATCGCCAGCTTTTCACCCTCACGTTTCACTACGCCCTTGCCCAGAGGCAGGGACTGCAACGGTTCAAGTTCCGCGCCGGTTCCTGTCCCGCGAGGATAACGTACCGCGCTTGGGCCAGCGTGATGGTGATAGCCGGTATACAGCATCTGACGGCATTCGTTTTCGTCGCTTGGCGTCATGATCACCATATTCGGAATGCAGCGCAGGAACGAGATATCAAAAGCGCCCTGGTGCGTCTGGCCATCGGAGCCGACGATGCCGCCGCGATCGATAGCAAACAGTACCGGCAGCTTTTGGATCGCCACGTCGTGGATCAGCTGATCGTAGGCGCGCTGCAAAAACGTCGAATAAATGGCTACAACCGGCTTATAGCCACCAATCGCCAGCCCGGCGGCAAAGGTGACGGCGTGCTGTTCGGCAATCGCCACGTCAAAATACTGCGCCGGATAGTCGCGCGAGAAGCTGACCATTCCAGAGCCTTCACGCATAGCTGGCGTAACGGCCATCAGCTTGTTGTCACCGGCAGCGGTTTCGCTCAGCCACTGGCCGAAAATTTTTGAGTAGCTCGGCAGGCCTTCGACCGCTTTAGGCAGCAGACCGCTGGCCGGATCGAATTTGGGCACGGCGTGCCAGCTGATCGGGTCTTTCTCCGCCGGCGCGTAGCCTTTGCCTTTTTTGGTCATGATATGCAGAAACTGCGGCCCTTTCAGGTCACGCATGTTTTTCAGCGTCTGCACCAGCGTCAGCACGTCATGGCCATCGACCGGCCCTATATAGTTAAAGCCCAATTCTTCAAACAGCGTGCCGGGTACGACCATACCCTTCAGGTGCTCTTCGGTACGCCTGACCAACTCCTTAATCGGAGGGAGGCCGGTCAGCACTTTTTTGCTGCCTTCACGCAGACGTGAATAGGTTTTACCAGAGAGGATCTGCGCCAGGCGATTGTTTAGCGCGCCGACGTTTTCTGAAATCGACATCTCGTTGTCGTTCAGCACTACCAGCAGATCGGATTTGATATCGCCCGCATGGTTCATTGCTTCGAACGCCATACCTGCCGTGATGGCGCCATCGCCGATCACACAGGCAGTCCGGCGGCCTTTGCCCTCTTTTTCGGCGGCGACGGCCATGCCCAGCCCGGCGCTGATTGAGGTACTGGAATGGCCGACGTTCAGCACGTCATATTCGCTTTCATCACGCCATGGAAAAGGGTGCAGGCCGTTTTTCTGGCGGATAGTGCCGATGCGATCGCGGCGGCCGGTCAGAATTTTATGCGGATAGGCCTGATGGCCCACATCCCAGATCAAATGGTCGAAAGGGGTGTTGTAGACATAATGCAGGGCAACGGTCAGCTCTACCACGCCCAGGCCGGAGGCAAAGTGACCGCTGGAGCGGCTGACGCTGTCGAGTAAATACTGTCGTAGCTCATCACAGAGTTTTGGCAGGCTCTCTTTAGGAAGCGAACGTAATTCTTGTACCGAAGCGGCCAGCGCCAGCGTCGGATATTTTGCAGTATCAAAACTCATCAGAGACTCATTGTGGAAGTTATTTATTGCGTTCAATTATGTAACTTGCCAGCGCTTGTAGTGATGTTGTGTCAAAGCCTTGCGCGGCAAGTATTTCCAGTGCGCTGAGTGACTCCTGACAGAGCTCCCACGCTTTTGCCTGCGCGCGCTCGAGTCCCATCAAGGCCGGGTAGGTACTTTTTCCTAACTGCTGATCGGCTCCCTGCCGTTTGCCGATAATGGCGGTATCGCCCACCACATCTAAAATATCGTCCTGCACCTGAAACGCCAGGCCGATGGCATCGGCATAGCGATCGAGTAC
>NZ_DALZCD010000068.1:0-17319 GCF_031978025.1 Erwinia sp. | reverse complement strand
CGCCGCCCATCGACCCATACACCATGGTACGGCCGTCATTCAGGCGTGCGGCGGCAGGATTAAGCGTATGGAATGGCTGCTTACCCGGCGCTAAAGCCAGCAGATGATCGGGATCCAGACTGAACGCTGCTCCGCGGTTTTGCCAGGTGATCCCCGTACCGGGGAGCACCACGCCGCTGCCGAACTCGTGATAAATGCTCTGAATAAAAGAGACGGCCAGGCCGCTGCTGTCCATAACGCCCATCCATACGGTATCGCCCGGCCCTTTGCCGGTGCCCCAGTCGGCTGCCCGGCTGTCGCTGATTTGCCTCGCCAGCGTTTCCAACTGGTCAGAGTCAAGCAATGCCTGCATTTCTTCGCGCATATGCAGCGGATCGGTGATATGGCGGTCGCGCAGGCCGAAAGCCAGCTTGGTCGCCTCCACGATACGATGGATGGTCTGCACCTCGTCTGCTTCTGCCATCTTCAGGTGATTGGTAATCCCTAAAATGGCCAGCGACACCAGGCCCTGAGTGGGCGGCGTCATATTAAAAACGTCGCCGTATTCGTGTCGAATGCTTAACGGCTTACGGCGTTTCGCCTGATGCTTATTCAGATCTTCCAGCGTAATTGGCATGCCAAGCGCTGACATTTCAGCCGCCAGCCGGGTAGCCAGCGAACCGCGGTAAAAGCTGTCGAGGCCTTGTTCCGTCAGGAGAGCCAGTGTGTCTGCCAGCGCGGGTTGAGTAAAACGGCTACCCGCTCGCGGCACCTCGCCATCCGGCAGGAAAGCAGCGGCGAAACCCGGTTGCGCCGCGAGTTCATGATATTTGCTGGCGGTAGCCGAGGCCTGAGACCGGGTAACAGGAATACCGTCTGCCGCATAGCGGATGGCATCCGCCAGCAGGCGCGCAACGGGCATCTCGGTGCCGCTAAATTCTTTCGCTACGGTCAGCGCTTCCGACCAACCGCTGACCGTTCCGGCTACCGTCAACGCTGATTTTGGCCCGCGATGGGGAATGGTGGCCGCACCCTCATAAAAAGCAAAATCGGCCAGCGATCCGGCCGCGCCACTGGCATCAATAGCAATGGGATCGCCCTGAGGCGGGACAATCAGCCAGAAGCCGTCGCCGCCCAGGCCGTTCATATGGGGATAAACGACGGCTATCGTAGCCGCTGCCGCAACCATAGCTTCAATCGCGTTGCCGCCTTCGCGCAGAATGGCCAGCGCGCTGACGCTGGCGAGGTGATGGGGTGTTACGGCCATGCCAAGCGGAGCGAGATTACTTTGTATCATCACGTTCTCATTTTCAGGGGCAGAGAAAAAAAGGAAGCAAGAGCTGTTCCAGGTTGTCAGAGTTGGCAGGGGCAGGTGTCGAAAAAGGGCGCCAGCAACAAAGCTCATGCGGAGCACTTCCCCCCAGGCACGTTATTTGTATAAGTTATCTTCTCTGAAACAAAAGTTACAAGGTCCCTGCCATGAAGCAGCTTGATGAGCGCCTGAAAAACCATTATCCCCAGCTTTCGCCTCAGGAACAGCGCACGGCCGATTTCATCTTCGATCACTTTGACGATCTGATTAGCTATAACAGTGCCGAGCTGGCGAGGCTCAGCGGCGTCTCTAAAGCGACCGTCAGCCGCTTATTCAAGCGTCTTGGCTATGAGAAATACCGCGATATGCGTGACGAATTACGCACGCTGCGTCAGAGCGGGATGCCGCTGACCGATAACCGCGATGCGGTACAGGGCAACACGCTGCTGGCTCGTCATTACAAACAAGAAATGGCGAATCTGACGCAGTGGGTAAGCCAGCTGGATGCCGGGCAGTTCAGTGAGGTGGTGCAAAGGCTGGCCTCCAGCAGGCGCATCTTTATTGTCGGAATGCGCAACTCCTGGCCGGTAGCGCTGCATCTTCGGCAGCAACTGCTGCAGGCTCGTGGCGAGGTAGCCATCGTGCCGCAGCCAGGGCAGACGCTGGCGGAAGAGTTACCGGATATTACGCCGGACGACGTGGTGGTGGCGATAGCCTTTCGTCGTCGTCCACGCATTATTAAGCCTTTGCTGCAACAGCTGCAGCAGGCTGGCGTGCCCACTCTGGTGATTTGTGAACCGCAGGCGCAGGCGATCCTGTCGTTGGCGACATGGCAGCTTTGCGCACCGCTCGACAGCGTATCCGCTTTCGACAGCTACGCCTGCGCCAACAGCCTGATTAACCTGCTGACCAATGCGCTCCTGCACGAGTTGCTCAGCAAAGGCCGTCAGCGCATTCATCATATTGCCGACCTTTACGGCCAGCTGGACGAGTTAGAACAGCGCTGACAGGGCACCATTTTGGTGCTTTGCTTTATTTAAGGGCATTGCCACAAGCAGAGATAAAGGCTTTTTTACGCTTGTTGGCAGGCTGTTCTCCGTACTGTTTCTGTCGCGCCAACAGGGATGCAAGGCTCTTTCAACGTTCTTTTTGCCCGATTTTTGCGCAGCCCCGTCTTTTTTTGTGTCTGGCACATTAGTTGCAAACGATGAAAAGAAGAATCTTTCGTTTCATGTTGGCTTAACCGGGGAAGAGAAAATGAAAAAAGCGTTACTGGCAATCGCGGTCGCGGTGTTGCTGTTCACTCAGGTAGCACAGGCAGATCAGCTTCAGGACATAGAGAAACGCGGTGTGCTTCGTGTGGCCGTCCCCCAGGACTTTCCTCCTTTTGGATCAGTCGGCACCGAGCTGCAGCCACAGGGTTACGATATCGATATGGCACGCTATCTTGCCAGCCAGATGAAACTTAAGTTGCAACTGGTGCCGGTTACCAGCGCTAATCGCGTGCCCTATTTACAGACGGATAAAGTGGATTTAGTGATTTCCAGCCTGGGTAAAAACCCGGCGCGGGAAAAAGTGATCGCTTTCAGCCGCGCCTATGCGCCTTTCTTCCTTGGCGTGTTCGGGCCGAAAGACGCAGCCCTGAAAGAGGCGGCGGAGCTGAGCGGCAAGTCGATTGGCGTGACTCGTGGCGCGGTAGAGGATATGGCACTGAGTGAGATCGCGCCAAAAGATGCGCAGCTGAAACGGTATGAAGATAACAACACCACGCTGTCTGCTTATTTGTCAGGCCAGGTACAGTATGTGGCAACCGGCAATCTGGTGGTGGCAGCGATTGCGCGCCAGAACGCAGACAAAGCGCCGGTGGCAAAATTTATGCTGAAAGATTCACCCTGTTTTATCGGCATGCGTAAAGGTGAGCCGGCGCTGAAAGCGAAGGTGGACAGCCTTATCGAACAGGCGATCAAAGATAAAACGCTGAGCGGGCTGTCGCAGCAGTGGCTGAAAGCCCCGTTGCCGGCTGACTTCAGCGCGTAAGGGCCAGCCGATGACGGAACAACTCGACTTTTCGGCGCTGCTGCCTTACTGGCCTCAGCTGCTGGCCGGACTCTGGGTCACTATCCAGCTGACCGTGATGGCGACGATAGGTGGCGTGGCGCTCGGTATCCTGGGCGCAGCGCTGCGCAGCGGCCGCCCTTCGGCGCTCAGTCGCCTGTGGGGCGGCTATGTTGAGCTGATCCGCAACACGCCGTTTGTGGTGCAGCTGTTTTTTATCGTGTTTGGCCTGCCGAATCTGGGGCTGAAACTGACCGCTGGCGAAGCGGCGCTGCTGGCGATGTTGATCAACCTGGGCGCCTACAGTACGGAAATTATTCGCGCAGGCATTCAGGTTACACCGCAAGGGCAGTGGGAGGCGGGCCGGGTGCTTGGTCTTACGCGGTCGCAGACGTTTCTGCGCGTGGTGCTGCCGCCTGCCCTGAAGCGTATCTATCCGGCACTGATTAGCCAGTGCATCATCGTGATGTTGGGTTCATCCGTGGTCTCGCAGGTCTCTTATGAAGAGCTGACCTTTGCCGCCAACCTGATCCAGTCGCGTACATTTTTAAGCTTCGAAGTCTATCTGGTCACCACGCTGATTTATCTGGCGTTGTCGATCGCTATGCGTCAGCTGCTGCTGGCAGCCGGACGTAAATGGCTGGGAGGAGCGGCTTAATGACCTCTTTTACCGACTGGGATATTTTGCGCAATTTGCTGCTGGCGGCTCGCTGGACGCTGCTGCTGTCGTTGACCGCTTTTTTTGGCGGCACGCTGGTGGCCATGCCGCTGGTAATGGTTCGCCTGACGCGTCGTCGCTGGCCCAACCGGATGATTAGCGCCTACAGCGCGCTTTTCCAGGGGACGCCTTTGCTGATGCAACTGTTCCTGGCGTTTTTCGGCGTGGCGCTGTTTGGTATTGATGTTTCTCCCTGGACGGCCGCCTCGCTGGCGCTGACGCTTTATACCAGCGCCTTTCTGATCGATATCTGGTTTGGCAGCATTAACGCATTGCCGAAAGGACAGTGGGAAGCCTCGCGCTGCCTGGGGCTGTCGGGAGGACAGACACTGTATCGCGTGGTGCTGCCGCAGGCGCTGCGCATCGGCATTGCGCCGACCATCGGTTTTGCCGTGCAGGTGGTAAAAGGCACTGCGCTGGCGTCGATTATCGGCTTTGTCGAGCTGACCAAGGCGGGCACCATCCTCAATAACGTAACTTATCAACCTTTTAAAGTTTTCGGGCTGGTGGCGCTGGGCTACTTCCTGATCTGCTATCCGCTGTCGCGCTACAGCCAGTACCTGGAGAAAAAATTCAATGCCGCTCATCACCATTAATCAGGTACAGAAATATTACGGCGACAACCACGTTTTAAAAGGCGTGGATCTGGATATTGATATGGGTGAAGTCATCTCGATTATCGGCCGCAGCGGATCGGGGAAAAGCACGCTGCTGCGCTGCATTAACGGGCTGGAAGGTTATCAGGAAGGCAGCATCAAGCTGGGCGGTATGACCATTACCGACCGCGACTCACAGGCACGTGAAATCAGTCGTTCTGTCGGCATGGTATTCCAGAACTTCAACCTGTTCCCGCATATGACCGCGCTGGAAAACGTCATGCTGGCACCGAGGCGCGTGTTAAAAAAGAAAGAGGCCGAATGCCGGGAGCTGGCCGCGCAAATGCTGGAAAAGGTGGGCTTAAGCGAGCGAATGAATTACTACCCGGCCAATCTTTCCGGCGGCCAGCAGCAGCGTGTGGCGATTGCGCGAGCGTTGGCGATGACGCCTAAGGTCTTACTGTGCGATGAAATCACCTCGGCGCTCGACCCGGAGCTGGTAGGCGAAGTGCTGAAGGTACTTGAGCAGCTGGCTCGGGAAGGGATGACGCTGATCTTAGTCACACACGAAATGAATTTCGCCCGTGAAGTGGGCGACCGCGTGGTGTTTATGCATCAGGGCCGTGTCTGGGAGCAGGGAGACAGCAAAAGCGTGTTCGCCAGCCCGCAGACGCAGGAACTGAAACAGTTTATCTCATCGGTGCGTGGCCTGAGCTAAGCGCCGGATCTTTAAGAGAAGGAAACGAAATGGATGTAACCCGCTATCCGCAAATCAATCCGCCGCAGCGCCTGTTGATGGGGCCTGGGCCAATTAACGCCGATCCTCGTGTATTACGCGCCATGTCCAGCCAACTGCTCGGGCAGTACGATCCGGCCATGACTCACTATATGAACGAGGTGATGGAACTGTATCGCGGCGTGTTTCGTACGCAGAACCGCTGGACGCTGTTGATTGACGGCACTTCCCGCGCGGGCATCGAAGCCGTGCTGCTGTCGGCGATCCGCCCTGGCGATAAAGTGCTGGTGCCGGTTTTTGGCCGCTTTGGTCATCTGCTGTGCGAAATTGCTCGCCGCTGCCGCGCAGAGGTTCACACTATCGAAGTGCCGTGGGGCGAAGTGTTTACGCCGGATCGGATTGAAGATGCGATCAAAACCGTGCGTCCCCGTTTGCTGCTGACCGTGCAGGGCGATACTTCCACCACCATGCTGCAGCCGCTGGCCGATCTGGGCGGTATCTGTAAAAAATATGGCGTGCTGTTCTACACCGATGCCACTGCCTCGCTGGCCGGAAACGCGCTGGAAACCGATGCCTGGGGGCTGGATGCGGTCTCTGCCGGCATGCAGAAATGCCTTGGCGGGCCGTCCGGGACATCGCCAGTCACGCTAAGCCCTGAAATGGAAGCGGTGATCCGCAAACGCAAATGCGTGGAGGAAGGGATCCGTACCTCGGCGCATCAGGATGGCGATGACGAGATGATCTATTCCAACTATTTCGATCTTGGAATGATCATGGATTACTGGGGGCCGGAACGGTTAAACCACCATACTGAAGCGACGTCAGCGCTCTTTGGCGCACGCGAATGCGCGCGGCTGATTATGCAGGAAGGCCTGGATAACGGCATCGCCCGCCACGAGCTGCATGGCGACGCGCTGCTGAAAGGTATTCAGGGCATGGGGCTGGAAACTTTTGGCGATCTGAAGCACAAGATGAACAATGTGCTGGGCGTAGTGATCCCGCAGGGCATTAACGGCGATCGGGTACGCAAGCTGATGCTTGAGGACTTCGGCATCGAAATCGGCACTTCATTCGGCCCGCTGCACGGCAAGGTCTGGCGTATCGGCACCATGGGCTATAACGCCCGTAAAGACTGCGTGATGCAGACGCTGAGCGCGCTGGAATCGGTGCTGACCTGGCTGGGATATAAAACGCCGCAGGGTGCGGCGATGCAGGCCGCCTGGGATCGCTACGCCGTCGGGAGCCGCTGATGGAACTGATGAATCTTGCCGCCGCGCAGCAGGCGGCGGCCAGGGTGATGGCACGCTGCGATCGCCTGGCGGCAATCAGCGAAACGCCGGACGCGCTGACCCGTGTTTACCTCTCTCCTGAACATCTTCAGGCCAACAGGCTGGTAGGTGACTGGATGGCCGAGGCTGGCATGCGCGTCTGGCAGGACAGCGTTGGCAATATTTGTGGTCGTTATGAAGGGCAGCAGCCTGATGCGCCCGCGTTGCTGCTGGGATCGCATCTGGATACCGTGCGCAATGCGGGCCGCTATGACGGGATGCTTGGCGTAGTCACCGCGATTGAAGCCGTCCGGGCGTTGCACCAGCAAAATCTGCGGCTGCCGTTGGCTGTGGAAATCGTCGGCTTCGGCGACGAAGAAGGAACGCGCTTCGGCATCACGCTGCTGGGCAGTCGTGGCCTGACCGGCAGCTGGCCGGAAAGCTGGGTCAGCCATCCCGACGGCAACAGTATTACCGTGGCGCAGGCAATGGCTGACGTTGGGCTGGATGCACAGGCCATTGGCGAGGCGGCACGTGAGGTAAAAGATATCGTCGCCTATCTGGAGCTGCATATAGAGCAAGGCCCCTGTCTGGAGCAGGAAGACCTGGCGCTGGGCGTGGTTACGGCAATTAACGGTGCGCGCCGTCTGAACTGTCGTTTTACCGGCGAGGCGGGCCATGCGGGCACGGTGCCGATGACGCATCGTAAAGATGCGCTGGCGGCGGCGGCAGAATGGATGGTTTTTATTGAACAGGCGGCACCAAAGCACGGGCCACAGCTGGTAGCAACGGTAGGCACGCTACAGTGCCAGCCGGGCGCGGTAAATGTGATCCCGGGTGAAGTCGCGCTGAGTCTGGACGTGCGGGGGCCGGAAGATCGGGCACTGGCAGAATTGTTGTCAGAATTGCTGACCCAGGCCGAAGCGATAGCGCTGCGGCGCGGCCTGAGCTTTAGTGCCGAAACCTATTATCAGATCCCGGCCACGCGCTGCGACACAAAGCTTCAGGCGGTGCTGAGCCAGGCGGTCACGGCGGTACAGGGACGCTCGCTTTCTTTGCCCAGCGGTGCAGGGCACGATGCGATTGCGATGGCGGAACGGTGGCCGGTCGGGATGTTATTTGTTCGCTGCGATCGCGGCATCAGCCATCATCCGGCCGAGTCGGTCAGAACGGAAGATGTCGCGAAGGCGGTTCGCGCCTGGACTACAGCGGTCAGTGAGATAGCCATGTCTGCCGGGAGTATCGGAGGTCAGCGTGTCGCCTGAACAGTTTAACCAGGCCCCGGTTGCCGAGGCCAGAAAGCACATCGCCCACTGCGTCGCGCTGGAAAACTGGGTGGAGGGTATGGTGGCCGCACGACCTTTCGCGTCGCTGGACGAACTGCTGCAAACCGGCGAACGACTGGCGAGCGACTGGGACGTTCAGGCGCTGGACAAGGCGCTTTCCGCACATCCACGCATCGGTGAAAAGGCGCGGGGTAGCGACAAAGAGGCCACGCTTTCCAGGGGCGAACAGAGCAGCATGAAAGCGGCTGATGTCGAGTTGAAAGCGGCGCTGCAGGCAGGAAACGCCGCTTACGAACAGCGTTTTGGCCGGGTGTTTTTAATCCGCGCCAAAGGGCGAAGCGCGGCGGAAATGCTGGCCGAGCTGCATCGTCGTCTGGCACATAATCCGCAACAGGAGCAGCAGGAGGCGCTCGGGCAGCTGCGAGAAATTACGCTGCTACGCCTGAAAGAGACGTTTCAATAACCTAAATTTGCAAAGGAAAACGCCATGAGCACGATTACCACCCATATTCTGGATACCGCGCTGGGCAAGCCGGCAAGGGGCGTTGCCGTTTCGCTGGAGCAGAACAGCAGTCAGGGTTGGCTGCCAGTGGCGCAGGGCGAGACCGATGCAGAAGGCCGCCTCAAAGACCTGACCCCCGAGCCGCTGGCACCGGGTCATTATCGTTTAATTGCCGAAATTGGCGACTACTTTGCCGCTGACGGCCGCGACGCGCTCTACGTCAGCGCCCAAATCGATTTTATGCTGTCGGAAACGGGCAGTCATTATCACCTGCCTTTCCTGATTTCGCCATGGTCGTGGTCCACCTATCGCGGCAGCTGACCCCGTTGCTTTGCAGGGCCTGGAGCTGAAGGATGCCAAAAAAAGGCTCGGTAAGCGCGCAGGAAAATCGACCAGGGCCGGAATGTCAGGTCACTTTTTTAAAAAGTAAACTCATCGGCATCGCGCCATGCCGGAAAGCGCTCCCGATATTCCCGCAGCGTCTCCAGCAACAGCTGCGCGTTCAGCACCGCTGGCTGATGCGGTTCGCCAGCCGCCAGGATTTCACCCTGCGGGCTAATGATTCGGCTGTCGCCGCTGTAGCTATGGCCGTTGGCATCATTACCTGTGCGATTACAACCGGCCACATAAGCTTGATTTTCAATAGCCCGCGCCAGCAGCAGCGCCTGCCAGTGCGCCGCTCGTGCTGCCGGCCAGTTAGCGACATACAGCGCCAAATCGTAATCGTTGCGGCTGCGGGAAAACACCGGAAAACGCAGGTCATAGCAAATCTGCGGCAGAATACGCCAGCCGCGAAACGCCACAATCTCACGCTTTTCGCCTGCCAGGTAGTGCTGGTGCTCACCAGCCATACGAAACAGATGACGCTTGTCGTAGCGATGCGCCGTGCCGTTTGGTTCTACCAGTAGAAAGCGATTGACCGCTCCCAAAGGCGTCTGAACGGCAACGCTGCCGCCGATCATCGCGTTTGTTGAGCGAGCTTTATCCTGTAGCCAGGCGATGACACGCGCTTCCGGCAGCGAGCTTTTCGCTGCTTCCATCGCAAAGCCAGTGGTAAACATTTCGGGCAGCAAAATCAGGTCACGGCCTGTTAATCCGGCTAACAGCACGTCAAAAAAACGCAGATTGGCCTCGCCGTCCATCCAGACCAGCGGCTGCTGCAAAACGCTCAGGTTTAAAGCTGACATAGCCGCTCCGCTGCTGCATCCAGCGTGGCTTCCTGTTTAGCGAAGCACAGGCGAATAAGCTTATGGGGGAAAGGCCCGGCACAGAAAACTGACAGCGGGATCGCCGCCACGCCGGCTTCTTTTGTCAGCCATTGACAGAAAGCCACGTCATTCAAATCGGACACGGCGCTGTAGTCGGCCAGCAGAAAATAAGTGCCTTCACACGGCAGGATGCGCAAACGGCTTTTCGCCAGCGCCTGCACAAAACGGTCGCGGCGGGCACGGTAAAACGTTGTCAGTTCGCGGTAATGTTCCGGTTCGGCGTTCAGCATATCGGCCAGCGCCAGTTGCGCAGGGGTGTTGACGGCGAATGTCAGATACTGATGCACCTTGCGCACTTCGGCCGTCAGGGCTGGCGGCGCCACGCAGTAGCCAACTTTCCAGCCGGTCATATGAAAAGTTTTGCCGAACGACGATACGGCAATTGCACGCTCACGCAGCTGGGGGTGTGCCAGCACGCTGGCGTGACCCTCTTTGGCAAAGCAGATATGTTCGTAGACCTCGTCACTCAGCACATAGATTTCCCGATCTTTCACTGCCTGCCACAGCTCGGCGAAATCACTTTTTTGCCAGACCGTGGCGGAAGGATTGTGTGGCGTATTGAGGATAACCAGGCGGGTACGGGGCGTCAGCAGGGCGGCAAATTCTTGCCAGTCGACGCGAAAGGCCGGAGGCTGTAAAGCGATGCGCTTCATCACGCCGCCGGCCAGCGTCACTGCCGGCGCGTAGCTATCGTAGCTGGGATCGAAACAGATCGCTTCATCACCCGGTCGCACCAGCGCGGTGATGGCGGCATATAGCGCCTCGGTGGCGCCTGCGGTTACCGTGATTTCGCTGTTGGCATCGGGGTGATGGCCATAAAGCTCCGCCGTTTTAGCCGCAATCGCTTCGCGCAGCGGCTGCGCGCCGGTCATGGGGGCATACTGATTGGCACCTTCGCTGACATGATGGGCGAGACGCGCTTTCAGATAGTCCGGGCCATCGAAATCCGGGAAGCCCTGAGAAAGGTTAATGGCGTTATGCTGCTGCGCCAGCGCGCTCATTTGCGAAAAAATAGTGGTGCCCAGAGCGGGGAGTTTGCTCTCAGGCGTTATTGAACTCTGGCTCATTATCGGTAACCCTTGCGGAACGTTATGGATATGTTTTAGCCCGTTGCCGCCACTATAGCGTCGATGCTAGTATTTAGCAATCAAGACGCTTAGACGTCTAAACGATAAGGTTATACCGCGCTTAATGCTTGAAAAGGAAGGCTATGACAACATCGCAGTTAGATCAGCTGGTGGCGGCCTGCCACTGGATTGGCGCGAAGGGCTGGGCGCCGGCTACCGGCGGCAATATGTCGGTGCGACAGGACAGCGAGTTCTGCCTTCTTAGCGAATCCGGCAAAGATAAAGGCTCGCTGACCCGCGAGGACTTTATTCAGGTCGCCATCGCTACCAACCATACGCCTTCCGGCCGCAGACCTTCAGCAGAGACAGGATTGCATACGCTGATTTATCGTCTGTTCCCGGAGGCGGGTGCGGTACTGCATACGCACACGGTGAACGCGACCGTGTTATCCAGAATTGAGAAGCGCACTGCACTGGTGCTGCAAGGCTATGAAATGCAGAAAACGCTTGCCGGACAAAGCTCGCATCTGGGTGAGGTTGCCATTGCGCTGTTCGACAACGATCAGGATATTGAGGCACTGGCAAAACGCGTTGAACAGTATGCTGACAGCCATCCGCTGCGCTACGGTTTTCTGCTGCGCGGCCACGGACTGACCTGCTGGGGCAGGGACGTTAACGAGGCGCGTCGGCATCTTGAAGGGCTGGAGTTCCTGTTCCAGTGTGAATTACAGCGTCGACTGTTGGAGGCCAAATGATCCGCGCCATTGTTACCGATATTGAAGGCACCACCAGCGATATACGCTTCGTGCATAACGTGCTTTTCCCCTATGCTCGCCAGAACCTGGCGGCCTTTATGACCGCTTTTCAGCACAGGGAAGAGGTGGCGCAGGTGTTGAACGATCTGCGTGAGGAAATCGCGCAGCCGCAGGCTACGGTAGAGGATCTCATCACCGTGCTGTTCGGGTTTATGGATGAAGACCGCAAATCCACCGCGCTCAAAGCGTTGCAGGGTATGGTCTGGCGCGACGGCTACCTTAACGGCAACTTTACCGGCCATCTCTATCCAGACGTGCTGCCTGCGCTGAAAGCCTGGCAGAAAGACGGGATCGGGCTGTATGTTTATTCATCCGGCTCGGTAGCTGCGCAGAAATTGTTATTTGGCTACAGCGACGAGGGTGATATTACCTCGCTATTCAGCGGCTATTTTGATACGCGCGTCGGGGCCAAGCGCGAAACAGTCTCCTACCGCAATATTGCCGCAGATATCGGTCTGGCGCCGGACGAGCTGCTGTTTTTGTCAGATATTCGTCAGGAACTGGATGCTGCACAGGAAGCAGGCTGGCATACCGTGCAGCTAATCCGTGATGCAGCGGACGACAGCAGCCGACACTCTCAGGTTAACCGGTTTGATCAAATTTCTCTGGAGCCGTTTTTATGAGCGCACTGACCATTTTTACCGACCGCGAAGCGAAAGATCCCATTTGGCAAAGTCACGATGCAGAAGCAATCCGGCAGAAACTGAGCGGAGAAGGCGTACGCTTTGAGCGTTGGGAAGCGGATCGCGATACGGGGGTGGATCCTCAGCCGGAGACGGTGATCGACGCCTATCAGCATGCTATCGATCGGCTGGTGGCGGAAAAAGGCTACCAGAGTTGGGATGTGATCAGTATGCGGGCAGACAATCCGCAGAAAGAGGCGCTACGGGAAAAGTTTCTTGCCGAACATACGCACGACGAAGACGAAGTGCGATTTTTTGTTGAGGGCACGGGCCTGTTTTGCCTGCATCTGGACGGACATATTTATCAAATCCTTTGTGAAAAGAACGATCTCATTTCTGTTCCTGCGGGGACGCCACACTGGTTCGATATGGGGTCTTCACCGCACTTTACCGCCATCCGCATTTTCGACAATCAGGAAGGCTGGGTTGCGAGGTTTACCGGCGACAAGATTGCTGATGCCTATCCGCGCCTGCCGTAAAAGCGAAAACACGGGTTAACGGCAAAATAGCTGGAAATCGCTGTGCAAATGGCGGGAAAAGCCTCAGGTTACAAAATGGCCGGGGCAGGCAAAAGCGTCGGCCTGTCCAGGCAAACACCTCAGACTAACAGGCAAACACCTCATGCCAACAGGCAAACACCTCAGGCCAACAGGCAAACGCCTCAGGCCAACAGGCAAACGCCTCAGGCCAACAGGCAAACGCCTCAGGCCAACAGGCAAACGCCTCAGGCCAACGGGCAGGCACCCTGGGTCGGGTGGGTGAACATGACAAAGTCACAAGGCACAGCATCAGGGCTTGCCGGAGCGGAGCGTTTTTTTGCTCCTTTCCCGGCCTGCCTGATTGGTTTCACTGATAATCTTTCTGGTGCGGCACAAAATTCTTATCCAACCGCTTTTAAGGTGGCGGAGTGGGTAGCGCGTCGTTAACCTGTCTCCGTTTTGTCTATTAAGAATTAAGGGAACCATTATGAAAGAGGCACAGATCCGCCTGGCTATTGTGGGCGCCGCGGGACGTATGGGGCGTCAGTTAATTCAGGCCACTCAGGAAGCGGAAGGCGTTTGCCTGGGAGCAGCCCTGGTGCGCAAAGGCTCTTCTTTGACGGGTGTTGATGCAGGCGAGCTGGCTGGTACCGGTATGCTGGGCGTTAAGGTCAGCGACCAGCTTGTGGCCGATGAGTTTGATGTGCTGATCGATTTTACGCGTCCCGAAGGCACGCTGGAGTATCTGGCTTTTTGCCGTCAGCACCAAAAAGCGATGGTCATCGGCACCACGGGCTTTGATGACGCCGGTAAGGCAGCCATCAACGCGGCGGCAGAAGAGATCGCCATCGTTTTTGCCGCCAACTTTAGCGTAGGGGTCAATCTGGTGCTGAAGCTGCTGGAGAAAACGGCACAGGTAATGGGTGACTATGCGGATATCGAGATTATCGAAGCACACCATCGCCATAAGGTTGACGCCCCCTCCGGCACCGCCCTGGCCATGGGAGAAGCCATTGCAGATGCCATGGACTGGGATCTGAACGAACATGCGGTCTATAGCCGGGAAGGCCACACGGGCGAACGTAAGCCGCAAACTATTGGTTTTGCTACCGTTCGCGCTGGCGATATCGTTGGTGAGCACACGGCAATGTTTGCTGATATTGGCGAACGTATAGAGATAACACACAAGGCCTCGAGCAGAATGACATTTGCAAAGGGAGCTGTCCGTGCGGCAATTTGGGCTATTGGCCATAAAGTTGGTTTATTTGATATGAAAGATGTGCTTAATCTTAATGTTGACTAGCGTTTTTGGTTCAGGTTTTTATAGTTAAGTTATTGTATTTAAGGGTGGATTTTCCACTCTTTTTTATTTTTGTGTGTAAATGGATATTTAAAGTGATATTCTATTAATAATTAGTATTTTTTGATGTTATATCCCTTTTTTAAGTGAATGCTTTGTTAATTTTGACCATTTGGTCCACTATTTACCGCACCTTGCCGCTTTTTTCTTTTCATTTGGTCAGGCAACCGTTTTTATCATCGTGATAGTTGCTGTTTTTGCTGTCTATCATCCCCTTTTAACGCCAGTGGCGCAAAAAACAATGAAAAAGTACGCTTCAGGGTGGACATCAGCCGGGGCGATCATTAGAATGCGCGCAATTTGCCAAAAATCGAACAGGCAGGCAGGTTTGCATTGATCTAAGGGTATCCTATGAATTAATATGCAAATAATGTGACTGTTTATTCTCTGGAGGATGTTTTGATTAAGTCAGCGCTATTGGTTCTGGAAGACGGAACCCAATTCCACGGTCGGGCCATCGGGGCAACAGGAACGGCAGTGGGTGAAGTTGTTTTCAACACTTCAATGACCGGTTATCAAGAAATCCTCACTGATCCTTCCTATTCTCGCCAGATTGTTACCCTCACTTATCCCCACATCGGCAATGTCGGCACCAATACCGCCGATGAGGAATCTGCTCAGGTTCATGCTGAAGGCCTGGTTATCCGTGACCTGCCGTTAATCGCCAGTAACTTCCGTAATGAAGAAGGGCTTTCCGCTTACCTGAAGCGTCTTAATATCGTCGCCATTGCGGATATCGATACGCGTAAGCTGACTCGCCTGCTGCGTGAAAAAGGGGCGCAAAACGGCTGTATCATCGCGGGCGATGCGCCTGATGCCGCGCTGGCGCTGCAAAAAGCCAAAGCTTTTCCGGGGCT
The DNA here is from genome assembly GCF_031978025.1 of Erwinia sp. Lineage (NCBI taxonomy): Bacteria > Pseudomonadati > Pseudomonadota > Gammaproteobacteria > Enterobacterales > Erwiniaceae > Erwinia > Erwinia sp. The sequence continues at coordinate 2,338 of NZ_DALZCD010000068.1, read as the reverse complement.
GAAGGGAATGGATCTGGCGAAAGAAGTCACCACTAAAGAAACCTATAAGTGGTTGCAGGGCAGCTGGACGCTGGATGGCTTGCCCGCGCCGAAGAAAGAAGAAGAACTGCCTTTCCACGTGGTGGCGTATGACTACGGCGTGAAGCGCAACATCCTGCGTATGCTGGTAGATCGCGGCTGTCGCCTGACGGTGGTGCCGGCACAAACGCCAGCGGAAGAGGTGTTGAAGATGAACCCGGACGGGATCTTCCTCTCTAATGGCCCGGGCGATCCGGAACCTTGCGACTACGCTATCGCCGCGATTAAAACTTTTCTGGAAACGGAAATTCCGGTGTTTGGCATCTGCCTGGGCCATCAGCTGCTGGCGCTGGCAAGTGAAGTAAAAACCGTGAAGATGAAGTTGGGGCATCACGGTGGCAACCATCCGGTGAAAGATCACGACAACAATACCGTAATGATTACCGCGCAGAACCACGGTTTTGCCGTAGACAATACCAACCTGCCAGCGAACCTGCGTATTACCCATACCTCGCTGTTTGATCACACGGTGCAGGGCATTCATCGTACGGATAAGCCGGCGTTCAGCTTCCAGGGCCATCCTGAAGCCAGCCCGGGCCCGCACGACGCCGCACCGCTGTTCGATCACTTTATCGAACTGATCGAAGCCTACCGTTCAAATAAATAATCAGGAGCGAAAGAATGCCAAAACGTACCGATATAAAAAGTATCCTGATCCTGGGCGCGGGTCCGATCGTCATCGGCCAGGCCTGTGAATTTGACTACTCTGGCGCGCAGGCCTGCAAAGCACTGCGCGAAGAGGGCTACCGCGTTATCCTGGTGAACTCCAACCCGGCGACCATCATGACCGACCCGGAAATGGCCGATGCGACCTACATCGAGCCTATTCACTGGGAAGTGGTACGCAAAATTATTGAGAAAGAGCGGCCGGATGCCGTGCTGCCGACCATGGGCGGCCAGACCGCGCTGAACTGTGCGCTGGAGCTGGAGCGTCAGGGCGTGCTGGCTGAATTCGGCGTGACCATGATTGGCGCCACGGCAGATGCGATTGATAAAGCGGAAGACCGTCAGCGTTTCGATAAGGCGATGAAGAAAATCGGCCTCGAAACCGCGCGTTCTGGCATTGCCCATACCATGGACGAGGCCCTGAAAGTGGCTGAAGACGTCGGCTTCCCCTGCATTATCCGTCCGTCCTTTACCATGGGCGGCAGCGGTGGCGGTATCGCTTACAATCGCGAAGAATTTGAAGAGATTTGCGAGCGCGGTCTGGATCTGTCGCCTACTAACGAGCTGTTGATTGATGAATCGCTGATCGGCTGGAAAGAGTATGAAATGGAAGTGGTGCGCGACAAAAATGATAACTGCATCATTGTCTGCTCCATTGAAAACTTTGACGCAATGGGCATCCATACCGGTGACTCTATCACCGTAGCGCCTGCGCAAACGCTGACCGACAAAGAATACCAGGTCATGCGTAACGCCTCAATGGCGGTTCTGCGTGAAATCGGGGTGGAAACCGGCGGCTCCAACGTGCAGTTCTCGGTCAATCCGGAAAATGGCCGTTTGATCATTATCGAAATGAACCCGCGCGTTTCCCGCTCCTCGGCGCTGGCATCCAAAGCGACCGGCTTCCCGATTGCGAAAATCGCCGCCAAGCTGGCCGTCGGCTATACGCTGGACGAGCTGATGAACGATATCACCGGTGGCCGTACGCCAGCCTCGTTTGAGCCTTCTATCGATTACGTGGTCACGAAAATCCCTCGCTTTAACTTTGAAAAGTTTGCGGGTACTAACGACCGCCTGACTACGCAGATGAAATCGGTGGGCGAAGTGATGGCCATTGGCCGTACCCTGCAGGAATCGATGCAGAAAGCGCTGCGCGGCCTGGAAGTGGGCGCACACGGATTTGACCCGAAAGTTGACCTTAATGATGCCGAAGCGCTGACCACTATTCGCCGCGAGCTGAAGGATGCTGGCTGTGACCGCATCTGGTACGTGGCTGATGCGTTCCGCGCGGGGATGTCCGTGGACGGCGTCTTCAACCTGACCAATATTGACCGCTGGTTCCTGGTGCAAATCGAAGAGCTGGTGCGCCTGGAAGAGCAGGTCGCTCGCGAAGGCATCAACGGCCTGACCGCCGATTTCCTGCGGACACTGAAGCGGAAAGGCTTTGCCGATGCGCGTCTGGCGGTGCTGGCTGGCGTCGCCGAATCAGAAGTACGCAAGCTGCGTGAGCAGTATAATCTGCACCCGGTTTATAAGCGCGTGGATACCTGTGCGGCGGAATTCTCTACCGACACCGCCTACATGTACTCCACTT
>NZ_DALZCD010000067.1:0-17525 GCF_031978025.1 Erwinia sp. | reverse complement strand
CTTGCTCATCACGGCATGGTTATCGTCCCTATCGGGTACGGTACGAAAGAGCTGTTTGATATTTCACAGGTTCGTGGCGGGACGCCTTACGGTGCCACCACGCTTGCTGGCGGTGACGGCTCGCGTCAGCCCAGTGAAGATGAACTGAATATTGCCCGCTATCAGGGTGAATATGTCGCCGGACTGGCGGTAAAACTGAACGGATAACCTCAACTCACAGGAGAAACAGTATGGCTACGCAACAATCTAAAGAACATCGAGTGGGAGAATGGGCCAGTATTCGTTCCACCTCGCCTGAAATTGCCGAAGCCATTTTTGAAGTGGCGAACTATGATGAAAAGCTCGCTGAGGGCATCTGGGAACAGCAGGGCAACGATGAAGTCCTGATGCGCGCGTTTGAAAAAACCGATCTGGACGTGCTGACCTGGGATAATGTCCCGGTCGAACGCAAAAACGTGTAGTCCCCTTATGCAGCGGAACAGCAGTGTATTCTGCTGTTTCGCTGCGTTGCACAGCACAAACTGACACTCTTCCGCCTTGTTAAATCACTAAATCCTCTACTACGCTTATTCTCACCATTTAGCCTGACGGCCTTGAGAAGGAGCCACCATGTCCTATAAAACCATCAATCCTGCCAATAATGAACTGATTAAGTCCTGGCCGGACCATGACGATCGGCAGGTGGAAGCCGCGCTTAAAACGGCTGATGACCTTTACCATTCTGCCTGGTCTAAAGGGCCGATTCAGCCACGCCTTCAGGTGCTGGCGAAGCTGGCAGACCTGATTGACAGCCGCGTGGATGAACTGGCGAAAACGGCCAGCATTGAGATGGGCAAACTGATAGAGCAGAGCCGCGGCGAAGTAAAACTTTGCGCGAAAATCGCTCGCTACTACGCGGAAAACGCCGAGCGTTTCCTTGCTCCAACCTCTTATCCTACCGATCTGGGCGAAGCCTGGGTGGAAAATCATCCTATTGGCGTATTGGTAGCCGTAGAACCCTGGAACTTCCCTTATTATCAGCTGATGCGTGTACTGGCCCCTAACCTGGCTGCTGGTAACCCGGTGCTGGCTAAACACGCCGCTAACGTTCCGCACTGCGCCACGCTGTTTGAAGAGCTGGTAACAGAAGCCGGTGCGCCAAAAGGTGCCTGGACTAACCTTTTTGTCAGCAACGATCAAATCGCCTCGCTGATCGCCGACGATCGTGTTCAGGGTGCTGCCCTGACGGGTTCCGAGCGTGCGGGCAGCGCCGTCGCGCAGCAGGCCGGTAAATACCTCAAAAAAACCACTCTTGAGCTGGGCGGCAACGACGTTTTTGTCGTGCTGGACGACTGCGATCTTGATAAAGCCGTTAAGGCTGGCGTCGGCGCACGTTTAAGCAATTGTGGGCAGGTGTGTACCGCTGCAAAACGCTTTATCGTGCAGGAAAAAGTGGCCGATGCCTTTATCGAAAAATTTACTCAGGCTTTCCGCGAAGTGAAGATCGGCGATCCACTTGATGAAGGGACGACCCTCGGCCCACTCTCTTCTGCCAGCGCGCGCGATACCCTGGTGAAGCAGGTGGATAATGCAGTAGCTAAAGGGGCGAAGCTGCACCTTGGCGGCAAGGCTGTGGACGGCGAAGGCTGTTTCTTCGAGCCGACTATCCTCTCCGGCATCACCCGTGATAATCCGGCCTTTTTCGAAGAGTTTTTCGGCCCGGTTGCGCAGATTTATATCGTAAAAGATGATGAGGAAGTGGTGAAGCTGGCCAATGATTCGCATTACGGTCTTGGCGGGTCGGTCTTTACCAGCAATATTGAACGCGGTAAAACGCTGGCCTCGCAAATTGAAACCGGAATGGTTTATATCAATTCCGCCAGCGATACTGCGCCAGAACTGCCGTTTGGTGGCGTCAAACGTTCAGGCTATGGCCGCGAACTGTCTGATTTAGGCATTAAAGAATTTGTAAACCAGAAGCTGGTCGTTGTCAGCAAAGGCTGATCGTCAGACGTAAAAAAGGCCGACGATGTCGGCCTGCTTTGACAAAACCTGGTAAGACCGGCAATCAGCCGGTCTTTTTTTTGCCCGCGATCAAGAAGATTTATTCTCCGCCTGTGGGGCCGGCACCGCTTTATCGTCAGCAGGCTTGCTGGCGGTACCGCTCGCTTTGCTGTCTGCAGGTGCGGCATCGGCTGGCGCTTTATCCGCCCCGGCTTTATTCGCTGCCGCTTTGTCATCAGCTGCCTGACTGGCTGCCGCTTTATCGGCGCCAGCTTTCTCAGCGTCCTGCTTTGCTGCCGCTTTATCTGCTGCAGCCTTATCTGCCGCCGCTTTATCAGCGGTAGCTTTCGCTTTTGCCGCTTTATCCACCGCTGCTTTATCTGCTGCAGCCTTATCCGCAGCCGCTTTTTCGCTGGAGGCTTTCTCCTGCACCGCTTTTTCTTTCTCTGCTTTTTCTTTCTCTGCTTTTTCTTTCACTGCTTTTTCTTCAGCGGCTTTATCCGCCTCGGCTTTGTCGGCTGCCGCTTTATCCGCAGACACTTTTGCCTGAGCCGCTTTTTCTGCCGCTAATTTATCGGCCGCCGCTTTTTCAGCAGCGGCTTTATCGCTGGCGGCCGTTGCCTGGGCTGCCGCCATCGGCGTACCGGCAATGGCCTTATTCAGTACCTGAGTGAACTGATCCCATGGGCAAAAACCATTGGCATCGGTCTTACAGCCGTTCATCTCAAGCGTCACGCGTTTTGGCGGCGTATCCAGGGAAAGCGGCGTTGCCTCGCGCAGCTGATCGCTGCTTTGGTAAACATACTCCACCTTCACCAGTTCCTGATTGTTTTTCTTATCGTGCCAGCGCTGGAACTGGATCATGCCGCCGATTGGCGTGCGTTCATACTGAGCGGGCAGCGTGTAGGCCTTGAAATCCAGCGCGCTCAGCAGCGAGGCGATATTGGAATCATGGCCCACCATCAGCGTAACTTTCGGCGCGCTGGCTTTATCTTCATCCACCAGCAGGCTGCGAATATAGTCCACCAGCGGCGCCGCTACGTCGCGCGCCACTTCCGGAGAGGTAAACAGCGTATCCTGATAGCCGTTTTTGATCGCCGCCAGTTCCTTCCACTGTTCCGGCGTTTTAATCTGCCCCCAGGCGATCTGATCGGCCGGCAGGCCTTCATAATATTGCAGGGTAAAAGCATCGACCAGAGAGTTGCCTACCTTCAGCGGCCCGCTTACCGTGGGCTCTTTACCGTTTTCCGCAAAGAATTTGTTTTCATTATTACTGCTCAGATCGCACTGCTTTTTACCGTCACAGGCCGGGGAATTTTTATAATCAATGATTTTTTCCAACCGTTGAAAAGCAGGCTTCAACGTCAGTTTTTCCGCCGTGCTGTTCATCGCGGTCAGCGCATGTTGGTTAAAGGCTTCGCTACTGTCGGTAATAACCGGGTTAAAGACGGGATCCATGGTGCCCATTTCATCCTGATGGGAAACCGGGACGTCGCAACCAGGGAAAGCGCCGGTAACAAAATATTGCGCCGTGGCAACGGTACGCTGCAGGCTGTTGGCATAAGCATAGATCTCATCGCTGCCCGGGCACCCATCGTCTTTGATCACCCCTTGCTGAGCCAGCCACTGGCGGGTATAGCGTCCCATATACACTTCCAGCACGCCGCCTTTGGTCGTTAGCTGACCGCCCGGTACATCCCACTGCGGCCATTTTTTCTTCGTTGACTGTGCCAGCACGCTGCCGTTGTCGGCCAGCGGTGCCCGAAGATTATGGCGGCTCATCATTAACACCTGTTCAAGCTGATAATTGTCATCGGCGGCGAAAGCAGAAAGGCTGGTCAAAGCAGAGCAGACCGCCAGCGCGCAAAGACTATACTTTTTAATCATGTGTTTTTTCCATTGATTCAAGGGTAAATCACCCGGCCAGTAACGTGCGGCGTCCGGCAAAAGGCAGGCGTCGGAAAAGACTCGCCACCACACGGCAAAAAGGGGGCCGGGTCCGGGCATTATGCGTAGAATATAGCAGACTAACGCCTTTACCGTTACGGCGCATCAGGAGATTGAAAAGAAACGGGATGTTTTTCGTAAGCGGGATAATCGACCCGCTGAATGGACGCAGTAATCGCAGAAAGCAAAACGGGCCGGCAATTGCCGACCCGTTAAATTTGATGGCGGAGGAGGAGAGATTCGAACTCTCGAACGGTTTCCCGTCGCCGGTTTTCAAGACCGGTGCCTTCAGCCACTCGGCCACCCCTCCGCAATGAGCCGAACTATAAACATCCTCCGCGCCGATGTAAAGCAAGGTTTGATTCAACTGCCGCAAAAACAGCCAGCTCCGGTTTATTTGTTGCTAATAGCACCACCTTGCTCACAGAACCACCGCCCTGGCGAGTAAAGAAGGGTAAAACGGCTTTCCCCCTTCAGAGGCGATCCTTATTCTCACTGACATCTGATGACCTCAAGAGGCATTTCTATGGATCGCATCATTACGGGTACCGGGCAAAGCTCGTTGCTTGCCACGCACAAAGTTTTGCGTAATACCTATTTTCTGCTGGGGCTGACGCTGGCTTTTTCCGCCGTCACCGCCACACTTAGCACCGTCTTCGCCCTGCCCGCGCCGGGCTTAATTATCATGCTGGCCGGCTTTTATGGCCTGATGTTTCTGACTTATCGCCTGGCCGATAGCCCAACCGGCATTCTGGCCGCGTTCGCCTTTACCGGTTTTCTCGGCTACTGCCTGGGGCCGATGTTAAATACGCTGCTGTCTGCTGGCATGGGCGATGTCATTGGTCTGGCGCTCGGCGGCACTGCGCTGGTGTTTTTCTGCTGCTCAGCCTACGTGCTGACCACACGCAAGGATATGTCATTCCTCGGCGGCATGATGATGGCGGGCTTTGTGGTATTGCTGGTTGCCGTACTGGCTAACCTCTTTTTGCAGATCCCTGCCCTGCACCTGGCCATTAGCGTCATGTTCGTTCTGTTTTCTTCGGGTGCTATCCTGTGGGAAACCAGCAACATTATCCACGGCGGCGAAACCAACTATATTCGCGCGACGGTCAGCCTTTATGTCTCCATCTACAATATTTTTGTCAGCCTGCTGAGCATCCTGGGCATGTCCCGCAGTAACTGATGCGTTGGACGACACAAAAAGCCCCGCCATGCGGGGCTTTTTTTTGCTCATCCGTAACGGGCGATTTTTGGTAAACTACGCGCTGATTAAGACTACAGAGGCAAAACGGTGTTTTTTGACGGTAAAGAAATTTCGCGTGATGCGCAGGGATATTTGACCCAGACCACAGACTGGAGCGAGGCACTGGCACCGCTGCTGGCAGAAGAAGAAGGCATTGAGCTGAGCGAAGCCCACTGGGAAGTCGTGCGCTTTGTGCGGGACTTCTACCTGGAATTCAACACCTCCCCTGCCGTAAGAATGCTGGTAAAAGCCATGGCAAAAAAATATGGTGAGGAAAAAGGCAACAGTCGCTACCTGTTCCGCCTTTTTCCTAAAGGACCGGCAAAACAGGCAACGAAAATTGCCGGCCTGCCTAAACCCGCCAAATGCCTGTAGCAGAGGCTTTCAGCCCGTGGTGAAGTCCGAGAGGTGATCCTGGGAGGCACAGGGTTCTGTCAATACCTTGTCGACCCTGGCCGAACGCGGCCCGCCCGCCTTTAGCCAGGCAATCAACGCGTTGACCTCCTCTTCCTCACCACAGGCCAGTACTTCCACGCTGCCGTCGTCAAGATTGCGGGCATAGCCTTTTAACCCGCGCGCACGGGCCTCGTGCTGGGTAGTGTAGCGAAATCCCACGCCCTGCACGCTGCCGTGTACCCACGATCTTTTACAGATTTCCGTCATATTTCCTCCTGAAGAGACAGTTTGCTTTTTGCGGTCTGGCACCGGACAATGGCGCCTGTTTTTCTGACTGTAAGCATAGCAAATATGACCGCTCGTTTGATTCTCGCTAAGGGACGTGAAAAGTCCTTACTTCGTCGCCATCCCTGGGTTTTCTCCGGCGCTGTAGCCCGTTTGGAAGGCAAAGCCCAGCCGGGCGAAACCATTGACGTCTGTGACAGCCAGGGTAAATGGCTGGGCAGCGCTGCCTGGTCGCCCGCTTCACAAATCCGTGCCCGTGTCTGGAGCTGGGAACAGGATGAAGCGATCGATATCGCTTTCTTTACCCGACGACTGCAGGCGGCACAACAGCTGCGCGACTGGCTGGCAGAGCGCGACGACCTCGACAGCTATCGTCTGATTGCCGGTGAGTCTGACGGCCTGCCTGGTATCACTATCGATCGCTTTGGCAATTTCCTGGTACTGCAACTGCTTTCCGCCGGTGCCGAATACCAGCGCGCGGCTCTGATTACCGCGCTGCAACACTGCTATCCACACTGCGCTATCTACGATCGCTCTGACGTTTCAGTCCGTAAAAAAGAAGGACTGGAGCTGGCACAGGGCGTGGTGCTGGGCGAGACGCCGCCTGAGCTGCTACCGATTACCGAGCACGGTATGAAACTGCTGGTGGATATCCAGACCGGCCATAAAACCGGTTACTATCTCGATCAGCGCGACAGCAGGCTGGCTACACGCCGCTATGCAAAAGATCGTCGCGTGCTGAACTGCTTCTCTTATACCGGCGGCTTTGCCGTTTCGGCTCTGATGGGCGGCTGTCAGCAGGTTATCAGCGTGGATACGTCGCAGGCGGCTCTGGATGTGGCTCGCCAGAACGTGGAACTGAACGGACTCGATCTTGCTAAAGCTGAATTCCTGCGCGACGACGTATTCAAACTGCTGCGTCGCTACCGTGAAAGCGGAGAAAAATTCGATCTGATCGTAATGGATCCGCCGAAATTTGTTGAGAACAAGAACCAGCTGGCCGGCGCCTGCCGTGGCTATAAAGATATCAACATGCTGGCGATGCAGCTGCTTAATCCTGGCGGTATGCTGATGACTTACTCCTGTTCCGGCCTGATGCCAACGGAGCTGTTTCAGAAAATTATTGCTGACGCCGCACTCGATGCGCAGCGTGATGTACAATTTATTGAGCAGTTCAGGCAGGCAGCCGATCACCCGGTGATCGCTACCTATCCCGAAGGTCTTTATCTGAAAGGATTTGCCTGCCGCGTGCTGTGACTTGAAAAAGCTGACTCTGCCCCCATAAAGAATGACAGGGTTATGTTTCTCGGGAGGTCACGATGATTGCCAGCAAATTTGGACTTGGCCAGCAGGTACGACATAAGCTGCTGGGTTTTTTAGGGGTGGTGGTTGATGTGGATCCGGAATATTCGCTAGAGGATCCTAAAATGGATGATATCGCCGACAGCTCGCTGCGTAATGCCCCCTGGTATCACGTAGTGATGGAAGATGATGACGGCGAAACGGTTCATACCTATCTGGCGGAAGCGCAGCTGGGCTGGGAAATACCGGGCGAGCATCCCGAACATCCTTCGATGGATGAGCTCGCCGCGTCCATTCGCGAACAGCTTCAGGCTCCACGCCTCAGAAACTGAAAAAGACCCCGCTTGCGGGGTTTTTTATTACCTGCTCAATCCCAGGCGCGGAATTTCTATCATCGGACAACGATCCATCACCACGTTCAGGCCAGCGTCCGCAGCCAGTACTGCCGCCTGCTCATTGATGACGCCCAGCTGCAGCCACAGTGATTTCGCCCCGATCGCGATCGCCTCCTGCGCTACGCCCCAGGCCGCTTCCGAATTTCGGAACACATCGACCATATCTACAGGTTCGGGAATGTCTTCCAGTTTTGCATAGACCTGTTGCCCAAGCAGCGTTTGTCCAGCCAGTTTAGGGCTGACCGGCGTGACCTGATAGCCTTGCCCAAGCAGATAAGCCATCACGTAATGACTGGCCCTGCCCGGCTTCTCGCTGGCGCCTACCAGGGCTATATGGCGGGTTGTTGTCAAAACTTCAGCAATAGCGTTGTCGTCCATAGTGGCTCCGGTGAATATCTCGGTTTACAAGACGGGTGTATTTTGCGCTTATAATTTTAGCCGCAAAAGATTTAGCATGAATAGATATGTAAAAATGTTAATATGCTGTCATACTGAAAGACTTTGATACAATCGCTCTTTTTTTACATTTCGGGCATCTGGAGAAATAATGAAGCTGGGTCTGCTCCTGACAGGATTGATGGCAATGTGGGTGGCGGATGCGGCCCAGGCAACCACCTTAAAACTCGCGCCCGATGTCGATTTGCTGGTGCTCGACGGCCATAAAATTTCCGGTTCGTTGTTAAAAGGCGCCGATGGGCTTGAACTGGAACAAGGCCAGCATCAACTGCTGTTCCGCGTGGAAAAGAATTTGGAAACAAGTCCTGCTTCGTCCTGGCAATCGCCGCCGCTTATCGTGACTTTTACTACCAGCGCTAAATCCATTGCCATCGCGTTGCCCCCTATTCACACCTCTGTACAGGCGCGTGCGTTTGCCCGTCGGCCTGATTTTCAGCTGCATGACGAACACGGCAATGTCGTTCAGAGTCAGCGAGACAGGTTAACCGGTACCGCTGGCGAAAATTATGAACGCGAAATGGCCGTCTATAATATGCAGGGACATTCCGCTTCGGTACCTCGCTTTGCACAACCCCATCCTGTCGGCAGTTCGTCCGGTAACAGGCTCACTTTTGCCAGCAGTAACTATCCGGCTGGCCGGGTATTACAGCTCTGGTATCAGCAGGTTGATGCTGCTACCCGCCAGCGTTTTGTCCTGCTGATGAAAGCCTGGCGCACCGGATAAGTTACCCTACTGGCATCACGGCATGGGAAGCCGTATAGTTTGCTTTTCAACGAAACAGGATATCGCCATGGAGCAAACTACCCGTACCCTTGGGGAAAAAAAGCATATTGCGCTGGTTGCGCACGACCACTGTAAAGCCTCGATGATGGCGTGGGTCGACAGCCATAAAGCACTGTTGCAGCACCATACGCTCTACGCAACCGGCACCACCGGCAATCTCATCCAACGCGCTACTGACCTGCCGGTGACGGCAATGCTGAGTGGCCCGATGGGCGGCGATCAGCAGGTTGGCGCGCTGATTTCGGAAGGCAAAATCGATGTGCTGATTTTTTTCTGGGACCCGCTGAATGCGGTTCCTCACGATCCCGACGTCAAGGCGCTGCTCCGTCTGGCCACGGTCTGGAATATTCCTGTGGCCACCAACCGTACCACCGCAGACTTTATTATCCATTCGCCGCTGTTTTCGCAGCCGCTTGATATTTCTATTCCCGATTACCAACGCTATTTGCAGGCGCGCCTGCAGTAGGCGCACCGGGCGGGCCGCGCTAAGGCTTACGTAACAGCGGCACGCCCATTCGCGTAAACTCTGCCACAAAACCTGACGGTGCATCTTTGTCAAACAGCAGCCAAACCTGTTTTTTTGCCCGCGTGATGGCGACATAGGCCAGGCGTCGCTCTTCAGCGTCGGGGAACGTTTCCGGCTGCGGCAACAGCACCTGCTCAATCACTGACTCTCTGGCGACGGCAGGAAACCCATCCTCGCCGCTTTTTAATCCCAGCAGCAGGACGTAATCCGCTTCCTGCCCCTTACTGGCATGTATCGTTGAGAAGGAAATATCCAGCCCTGGCCAGCGCGTTTTCGCCTTAGCCAGTAGCGCAGGTTGCTGATAATGGTAGCGTGCCAGAAGCAGTATTTTTTCTTCCGGTGTGGCATAGCCACTGAGCTTATCCAGCAACGCTTCCAACTGTGATTCAGGCAGCAACGAGAGGGATTTTTTGTTCCCTTTGCTCAGGCTGGTCAGCGGCTTTTTCAGCTGGCACGGATTACGCTGGATAAAGTCACTGGCGATTTCACCAATACGAGTGTTGAACCGCCAGGTTGTGTCCAGTACGCAGCGGTCGCCTTCGCCAAAATAGTGATGGAAAGCGGTAGTCAGCGCCATTTCTGCGCCGCAAAAGCGATAAATAGCCTGCCAGTCATCGCCTACGGCAAACAGCGAAGTCTGGCTATTTTGCCTGCGCAACGCCGCCAGTAGCGCGGCTCGCTGCGGCGAAATATCCTGGAATTCATCGACCAGAATATGTTTCCACGGGCTGATAAAGCGGCCTTTTTCCAGCACGGCGATGGCCTGATGAATCAGGCCGGAAAAATCTAACGCACCTTCTTCTTTCAGCACGCTTTTCCAGGCTTTAAGCAGCGGCGCCATCAGTTTGATGCGCTTGCTGAACAGGTCACGAACCTCCTCCGGTGCGGATTCGATCATCGCGGCCTGTGCACCCCCGTGCATCCGCATCAGTGCCAGCCAGCGATCCAGACGCTCGCCGACTTTTTTAGCCAGCTTTTCATCCTGCCAGTAAGCGCCTTCGTCGAGTTCCCAACCCAAATCTTCCCGGAGCCACTGCCGCCAGCCGCTGGCCTGTGCTTTTTTCTCACTGCACTGCTGCTGCCAGGTGTCGATCAGTAGCCTTAGCCTCAGCTCGCTGTCGGTTTCCAGCCTGCTAATGACGGGGGACTTGCTGCTGCCCTGCTGGATAATGTGCAACGCCAACGAATGAAAAGTGCGGGCTTCAATGTCACTGGTGTTAAGCCGTGTTTTGAGCCGGTGGTTCATCTCTTCTGCTGCCCGACGTCCAAACGACAACAGCAGAATTTGCTCAGCGACAGCCGCTTTACGGACCAGCAGCCAGCCGGCACGCGCCACCAGCACCGAGGTTTTACCGCTCCCCGCTCCTGCCAGCACCAGTACCGCTTCCTCGCCGTTGACGACTGCACCTGCCTGAGAAGCCGTCAGCGGTGAATTTTCGACGCCTGCGAAAAAATCGGCATACTGCAACAGCATTTTTTCCGTCCAGCGCCGGTTGCGCTGCTGACGCTGCTCTTCGCTGTTTTCCAGCCAGCGTTGACAGAAAAGCCAGGCCTCGCGGCAGGACTCAAACTCTTCAAGCCGGGTGATAGGTAACGGCTGCGAAGAGAAAGCCTCCCGGATCGCTTCGCCCCAGTTCGCCACTTCCTGACGCTTCAGCCAGCGATCCTGCTGTTCAAACTGGCTTAGCCTGGCAACCTGCTGCTGTAACACCTCTGCGGCCACCAGGCTCATCTGCTGACTCCACGTCTGCCATGCCTGGTTGAGGTAGTGATAAAAACGCTGCGTTTCCTGCCATTCTGTCCCGTGCAGACGAACCACTTTATTATCGGGCAGTGAAAACTCCAGCTCCCCCCAAACCAGCCCGCGCTTGCAGCGGATCGCCAGCAGCTGGTTAAAAGGAATAAGGTATTCATGCTTCTGACCACTGACTTCGACGCCGGCAGAGAGCAGACGCACCCGATTATAGGGATGCTGCGCCAGATGCTTACCCAGCGATGTTGCTTTCAGTTCCATTTATACTCTCGGGCTGCGTTAGTCTCCCCGACAGTTTACCCGCCAGGGATGTACCGCTCCAGCGTTAAAACACGGTATAATCAACGCATTGAATTTTCTTTTTTTCACACAGTACAAGGGCACTCTCTGATGCGTACCGTTTTAAATATTTTAAATTTCTTTCTTGGTGGGTTTGTCACAACTTTTGGCTGGCTTATCGCGACGCTGCTCAGCATCATTTTCATTATTACACTGCCGTTAACCCGCTCCTGCTGGGAAATTACCAAACTTTCACTGCTGCCTTTTGGCAACGAAGCGGTGCATGTGGATGAGCTTCATCCCGGCAAAAAAAATGCTCTGCTGAATTCGGGCGGCACCCTACTGAATCTCGTTTGGCTTATTTTTTGCGGCTGGTGGCTTTGCCTTACCCACATTCTGGTCGGGATTGCGCAGTGTATTACACTTATCGGCATCCCAACGGGCATTGCTCACTTTAAAATCGCCGCTATTGCGCTCTGGCCTGTCGGACGTCGCGTAGTCAGCGTGGAAGTCGCCAAAGCGGCCCGTGAAGCTAACGCTCGTAGCCGGTATAATTAACTATGCTCTCATCGCTGTCGCCACGCCTGCGCCGATATGCCTATAACAGTGCTCTGCTCTATAACCTGCGCATCTTTTTTGCGTTGGCTGGCACGGCGGCTGTGCCTTTATGGCTGGGTGAGATAACCTGGACTATCCCCCTGACGCTGGGTGTCGTGGCGGCAGCGCTGGCCGATCTTGACGATCGTCTCAGCGGCAGGCTGCGCAATTTATTGATCACCCTGGTTTGTTTCTGCGTGGCTTCCGTTTCGGTAGAGCTACTTTCTCCTTTCCCCTGGTTATTTACCGTCGGACTGACGCTGTCTACCTGGGGATTTATTTTGCTTGGCGCGCTGGGTCAGCGTTATGCGACCATTGCCTTCGGGGCGTTGCTGATTGCCGTCTATACGTTACTGGGATTAGGTCTCTTTCCGCAGTGGTATATGCAGCCGTGGCTACTGCTGACAGGCGCTATCTGGTATAACCTGCTGACCCTGATCGGCCATCTGCTTTTTCCTGTACGACCCCTGCAAGAGAATATTGCGCGCTGTTTTGAAGGACTGGCACGCTATCTGGAGGCGAAAGCGAGCCTTTTCGATCCTGATATCGAAGGCAATGACGATGCCTCTCTGATCGAAGCGGCAATGACCAATAGTCAGCTGGTCGCTACACTCAATCAAACCAAAATTTCCATTCAGTCCCGGCTGCGTGGCGATCGTGGACAACGTAGTACCCGCCGCACGCTGCACTACTATTTTGTGGCTCAGGATATTCATGAACGCGCCAGCTCTTCGCATGCGCAGTATCACGCCTTGCGTAAAGAGTATCGTTATAGCGATATTCTGTTCCGCTTTCAGCGGCTTTTAACCCTACAGGCTCGAGCCTGCCAACAGCTGTCTGACGCTATTTTGCTGCGCGAGCCGTGGCAGCACGATCCGCGCTTTGAACGCGCTTTTGCCCATCTTCAGGCCGCGCTGGACCGCTTAAGCACGGCGCATCCCGCCAGCAGTGACATTAAAGCCATGCACTATTTGCTGCATAACCTTAAAGCGATTGATGCACAGCTGGCGACCATCGAATCCGAGCAGGTTTTGCAGGACAACAGTGACGGGCGCCTTTCCAGTGAAGGCCTGACCGGTTGGGCAGATATTCGCTTACGGATTAGCCGTCATCTTTCCCCGCAGTCGCCGCTGTTTCGTCATGCCGTCCGCATGTCGCTGCTGCTCTGTACCGGCTACGCTTTTATTCAGATCACCGGACTCGAACATGGCTACTGGATCCTGCTGACCAGTCTTTTTGTCTGCCAACCTAATTACAACGCCACTAAAAGGCGACTGGCTCTACGTATTATCGGCACGCTGGCTGGTATAGCGATTGGTCTGCCCTTGCTTTGGCTGGTTCCTTCAGTTGAAGGGCAACAGTTACTCATCGTGCTCAGCGGCGTACTGTTTTTTGCCTTCCGGCAGTCACAGTATGCTTACGCTACTCTTTTTATCACCCTGCTGGTGCTTTGTTGCTTTAACCTGCTTGGCGAGGGATTTGAGATTGCGCTGCCGCGTATCATCGATACGCTATTAGGCTGCGGTTTAGCCTGGATTGCCGTGGCCTTCATTTGGCCTGACTGGCGCTTCCGCCAGCTGTCGGCCGTCGTGGAACGGGCGCTCAATGCCAACTGCCGCTATCTGGATGCCATACTGGTGCAGTATCACCAGGGCAAAGACAACCGGCTTGATTACCGCATTGCCCGCCGTGATGCGCATAATTGCGACGCCGAACTGGCCTCGGTGGTGTCTAATATGTCGGCCGAAAAAAATGCCGGCGCCAGACTACGTGAAGACGCTTTCCGAATACTGTGCCTGAACCACTCTTTTCTCAGCTATATTTCCGCGCTGGGCGCGCACCGCGAAAAAATGACCAGCCCGGTCATGCTGCAGTTAATGGATGATGCCGTCTGCTATGTTGACGATGTGTTGCATATCAATATTGTTGATGAAGACAAAGCGGCCAGGCTGCTGGGGAATCTTTCTGCCAGGCTGACGGCGGCCGAAGCGGCACCGGAGACAAAGGAGCCGCTGGTTCTGCAGCAGGTTGGCCTGCTGGTGGCACTGCTACCGGAAATCGTCCGATTGAAAAAAAAGGGGCTGGCCTAGGCTTTATGCTGCCTCGCCCACAGCTCCACTGTTTCTTTGTGCCACTGCCGGAGTTCGGTTTTGACGCTCGCCGGCAGCGCTTCGTGGTGACGGCCCATAATCGCCCCCTCCAGCGCGAAAAGCACGTTGATGCCTAAGTTATTGTTGCTGGCATACAGCTTGAGCCAGCAACGTCTCGCGCCTTGTTCTTTGAGCATAGCGAGAGTGCTGACGCCAATCTGGCGTAGCAGCGTCTCTATGCGGACAGTCAAATTGGGCAAATCTTTCAGGCGCGGATTTTGCTGCTTTGTGGTTCGCTGCTGGCGTGCACCCTGTAGGCAGAGCCGGGAGAGGGCCACCAGCTGCCCAGGCTCTTTCCACAGCGGATCGTCCACCCGATAATAGTCCAGCGCGACCGGCAGCCCCCTTTTAGTAAAATGCAAAGGCTGCATTTTTCGTTCCACGATATAGGGCTTTACTTGCTCACAGGCACGCAGATACAGCTCTCCTTCTGCTACCAGAGCAAAAACCACATCTTCTATTGAAAGGCTATAGCCGCCAAACTGGCTGCGGCACTCAATGTCGCCCAGTTCAGCAAGTTGATGCATGGCTTTTTCAATCTGACTTTTTGACTGCTTCATTCTTTTCTCCCTGTCTCCAGAACACCCTCGTCCTTGTGAGGAAGGAAAAATATGCAATCGTAGTAACAGGTTCAATTACTAATTGCCTTTGCAGGCAGTTTCATTGTGATTTTGCGAGACGTTATCAAAATTTAGGGTTGATCTTTGGCCATCTCCCTTATACTGTATATCCATACAGTGACCTGCGAGCAAAGCCGATATGCGTACTCATTCCATGAAATCTCACTCTGTTAACAGCCGTCTTCCTCAGACCCGCTCTTCTTCATCACACAGCGAAGCGACTGGCCTGATCAGCGAACTGATCTACAGCGAGAATCAGCCGGGCATAACGCAAATGCTGCTGCCTCTGCTTCAGCAGTTGGGTACGCAGTCTCGCTGGCAGCTGTGGCTGACCCCACAGCAGAAGCTAAGTCGAAGCTGGCTCACCCGCTCCGGTCTGCCGCTTGATAAAGTTATGCAGGTGCAGGGGCCCGCCATTAATACGCTGGAAGCCATGATTAAAGCGTTACAAACGGGTAATTACAGCGTGGTGCTGGGATGGTTACCTGATGAACTGGCTCCAGAAGATCGTCTTCGTCTGCATGACGCAGCGTTAAGCGGCCAGGCTTTAGGTCTGATTATGCGACCCGATCCGGTCGAAATTGTCGCCTCCAGACCCTTTAATGGGCTAAAAATTCAGTCGAGTTTGTATCATTAAGTAAAAATAAGAGTTTTCTCATCATAAAATTCTTCGCCGGGCAAGGTAACCGCCTGATTATGCTATGCCCCGGCGTGACAATGGTTTAGCACCGTTTTTTACAAAGATCTGTGCCCGCCGCCCCCAACGCAAATGTGTAAATTTGTGTACAAAAGGCCGTTTTTTTTCAGCCTGCCTTCACATCTTACTTGTAAGTTTGCTGGTACGTTGTAGACTTTACGTCGCCAGGGTGCTCAATAATCTCCCTTTTTTGGATGAGTCATAATCGAGCGTCATAACCCGGCGAAGGATTAAATCAAAGAGCTAATGAAAGCTCATTGCCTATTTGGATGATAACGAGGCGCAAAAATGAAAAAGACAGCTATCGCAATTGCAGTGGCACTGGCTGGCTTCGCTACCGTAGCGCAGGCCGCCCCTAAAGATGACACCTGGTACACCGGTGCGAAACTGGGCTGGTCTCAGTACCACGACACAGGTTACTACGGTAACGGTTATGCGAACAACGACGGCCCAACTCACGAAAGCCAGCTGGGTGCCGGTGCCTTCGGTGGTTACCAGGCTAATCAATACCTGGGCTTCGAGCTGGGTTATGACTGGTTAGGTCGTATGCCTAACAAAGGCGACAACGTAAACGGCGCATTCAAAGCACAGGGCGTTCAGCTGGCTGCGAAACTGAGCTACCCAATCTATGACGATCTGGACGTGTACACCCGTCTGGGCGGCATGGTATGGCGCGCTGACTCTACCCAGAACAACAACGGTACTCGCATCAGCGATCACGATACCGGTGTTTCTCCACTGGCAGCAGTTGGTGTTGAATACGCTGTAACCAAAAACTGGGCTACCCGTCTGGACTACCAGTGGGTTAACAACATTGGTGATGCGAACACCGTTGGCACCCGTCCAGATAACGCCATGCTGAGCGTAGGTGTTTCCTACCGTTTCGGCCAGGATGAAGCAGCGCCAGCACCGGCTCCGGCTCCAGCGCCAGCGCCAGTTGTTGAAACCAAGCGTTTCACCCTGAAATCAGACGTACTGTTTACCTTCAACAAGGCAACTCTGAAGCCAGAAGGTCAGCAGGCTCTGGATCAGCTGTACACCCAGCTGAGCTCTCTGGATCCTAAAGACGGCAACGTTGTGGTTCTGGGCTTCACCGACCGTATCGGTTCTGACCAGTACAACCAGAAACTGTCTGAGAAACGTGCACAGTCCGTTGTTGACTATCTCGTGTCTAAAGGCATCCCTTCTAACAAGATCTCTGCACGTGGCATGGGTGAATCTAACCCAGTTACCGGCAACACCTGTGACAGCGTGAAAGGCCGTCCGGCTCTGATCGAATGTCTGGGTCCAGACCGTCGTGTAGAAATCCAGGTTAAAGGCATCAAAGACGTGGTCACTCAGCCTCAGGGCTAAGTCTTCCTCTTTGATAAAAACCCCGCTCAGGCGGGGTTTTTTGTGGGCGCAATTCGCGCTACGGCTTATTTTTCCGTTAGCCGCTTTTGGTGAAGAGCGGGAAGCTAGTCCGGTGTCCCCAGGATGGCCTGCAGATCCTGCCTGAGCGAAGACATCTGGCTGGCGTACTTCTCTTTATGTTCTGCATCTTCTATCAACTGCACAATGGTTTCTGAAAGCGTGCTGTTACGCCGCTGTGCCAGTGCAGCCAGCCGCTGCCAAACCAGATATTCCAGGTCGATTGATTTTTTCCGCGTATGCTGGTGTTCTGCATTAAAATGACGCTTGCGTCGCGCGCGTATACTTTGCTTCATACGGTTTTCCAGCGCCGGATTGATATGACGGCCAATCCAGGTCATCACCTCGCCGGGGCTGTGTTCTATCGCCAGCAGTTCACCAACGGCCGCCTGGGCCGCGCTTCGCTCCAGATAACGCGTGATCGCTTCACCTTCCCGGTGTTTTTTCACCAGGTATGTCCATTTCCATCCGCTTTCAAGGTTTTCCAGTTGCTGGTATTTCATCGGGATCTCATGCTAAACCTGTAACCTATTTAGAATAACAGCTTTTTTAACATAGCCGCACGGAAAACCAGAGCGAACTCGCAAATGCTGCCCGTAAGCGGGCAAAGGCGAACACAGCGATGCTTAACAGGCTGAAATCTTGTATAATGCCGTATTACTCATTTTAAGAAAAAAACGATAACTTTGATCAACAACCAAC
>NZ_DALZCD010000066.1:0-17607 GCF_031978025.1 Erwinia sp. | reverse complement strand
GGCAACAGCGCCTGATCGGCTGCGAACCCTTCCTGCTTCAGCGCGTTGTCGCTCAGCACCACCCGCTGCGGCTGCGGCTCTACCGTCTGGCAAAAACTGCCGACCGTGTGCTGCATAATCAGTTCCAGCAGCTGCTGCGCCTGGATATCCGGCCCGCTGAGAAAGAACATCAGATCGCTCAGGGTCAGGTGGCTGAGCGCCACTTCGCTGAAACATTCCAGGCGGATACGCAGCGCGCTGACCGCGCCGCGCTGGCTCAGTCCCATGCTGCTTAGAGGAATATCTGCCGGGACGCCCCCCAGCTCCACGTGGCTGATGCGCAGCGGCTGCAGCATCACGTCGTGCGCCGTGGCGTAGCTACAGGTGACGCCGCTTTTTTTCAGCATCTGGCTGTCCATCATGGTGCCGCGTGGCACCAGAAAGCCGCCGCTGATATCGCCTTTTTTGCCATCGGGATGCAGTTCGGCAATTGCCATTGAGGGCACGGGCGAAAGGTAGTTGGGTGCAATCATCTCCAGCATCCGCTGCGAGAAGCGCGGGAACTCGGCGTCCATTTTCAGCTGCACGCGCGAGGTCAGAAAGGCGAATCCCTCCATCAACCGCTCGACATAGGGATCGGCCACTTCGATGCCGTTCATGCCCAACCGTCCGGCGACTTTGGGATAGCGTTCGGCGAACTCCGCCCCCATTTCGCGCAGGTACGCCAGTTCACGGTTGTAATAATCGAGCAGTTTGCTGTCCATAATTACCCTACGTCTTTCAGTTCAAAATGGCCGTTTTCTAAATCCAGGTCGGTGCGGAACAGAAACTCCAGCGGATACGGCACGCACCAGAGCCGCCCCTTGATTTCAATCGACAGCATGTTGTGCAGGCTGAGCGAGCTGGTGTCCGAGATGCAGCGTACCTGCAACCCAGCGGGCAGGATGCGCGGTTCAAAGTACAAAATCGAATTAGTGATTTTGCGCTGAATATCGGTCAGTTCAATGTCGGACATGCGCTGTCCGGCCAGCGGCGCCACGCCAAAGTTATAAGCAGAACGCTGCACGTGCGGAAACGGCGAGAGGTCCTGCTGCGCTTCGTTGTTGATGCTATTGAACAGCCACTGCAAATCGCGCAGCACGTTGCGCTTCAGCGTGGCATGTGAAATCACCCGGCTGTTAGCGGCTTCCTGCTGCTTGTCCGGCGCGTTGTCGGTCAGCCGGTCCAGCAGCGACGGCTGCATTTTATCGCGCGCCGTCATTGTCTCCCTGCCGCGCTGGCGAAACCCGCCGTGCAGCAAATCGCGGCCGTCACTCATCATCGGTTTCCGCAGCAAAAACAATATGCGTCAGGCTCAGCAGCGGAAAATCTTGTTCCTCGCTCAGCCAGGTTTTCTGACCGTGACCGATAAACTGCTCATCATCCAGCGGCGTCCACTCGGTGACGGCGCCCAGCCGCAAGTTGTCTTCGGCCGTATCCGCAAACGGATAGCGCACCGGCAGCTGGCAAACCTGCTCGCTGCCGTCAGTCAGCGTGACGGCCGTATGCCGCCAGACCAGATCGGTAACGCTCGCCGGTGCCTGAAAACGCATTTCACGAATGGCGGCGAACGGCAGCCAGGTGTAATGACCGTTAACGATCAGCTCACAGATCGGGCCGAGGCGGCCGTCACCATCGACCAGCCATTCTACGGCCTGTGCCTGCCCGTCCTGTGCGGTAAGGCGGGCCGGACTGGCCTGCGCCGCTGCAAAAGCTGCCGCGCGTAATTCATCGGCTTCCTCTGCATGCTCCTTATGCAAGGCTTTCAGTAAGTCTTCTGACCAGGCGAACGCTCCGCCGGGCATCCTTGGCATCGCAAGCCCTTCGAAGACCGCCGCGCGCTGGATCTCCGCCGTAATAGCCTGCTCCAGCAGCGTGATGGTGGGTTTAGCCTGCGGCTTTAAGGCCAGCCAGGTTTTCAGCTGGGTTTTGGCGCGCGGCCAGTGGCCCGCCAGACAGAGCAGCTGGACAAAAGCGGCGCGCAAATCGGCGTCCGCCGGGCGGCTTTTAATATCGCCTTCGACGCGCGCCAGGGTTTCCGACAGCGTGGCGCCGGACATCAGTTGAGTCAGAGATTTCATGGCTTTCCTCAGGCGGGCAAGGGATCAGTTAAGCGTTCGGTAAGTGCCCGCGGCCGGATCTTTCAGCTGCGGATGGATCTCATCCACCAGTTTAATGGTCACTTTGCCGTCAGTAAGATAAGGCGACCAGACCTTGCGGACTTCGGCCAGGCGCGCTTTCAGGGTACTTTCGTCGCTGGCAGCCTGCTGGCTTATCGCCACTACGACGGTGCCATCAGCCTGCCAGCCGTTCAGCGTAGGCGCATACGGCACAATCATCCAGCTCTGCGGCGAACGTTCATCGCTCAGCACCATCCGCTCGTTATTGACGGTGGTGATCTGCATATCGCGACCCACCGCTTTGCCGTTCAGTCCTGAAATCGGGAAGCCCTGCACAAAGCTGACCTGACGTTTTTGGGCCGCGCCTTTACCCAGCTGCGCAAGCTGGCTGTCGCCGCTGAGCCAGCCATCGCTGCCGCAGACTACACCGCCTTTTGCCGGCACGAACAGCGCGCTGGTGTGGCTGCTGCTGTTCCAGTAAGTGCGGAAATGACAGCCATCCAACAGACTGAACTGGATCCACGGCGTGGTATCCGCTGGTGGTGAAAGATCTTCTGCATTAACCGGCGTGGCGACCGGCGCGGTTTCTACCGGCGCAGCGGCAGGCGTGTTTTGTCCTGACGCAGCAGTCGGTGTATTTTGGACTGGCGCTGCGGTGGGTGCCGTCTGCACCGGCACGGCGGCAGCGGCTGGCGTTTGGGCTTCGGCTTTGCTTTGCCAGCCCTGCGCTTTAGTGGCGTTGCCGTGCGCCAGCGCTTTGCCGTTGCTGTCGGTCAGCTGCCACTGAAATGCCGCTATTTTCGCACAGCTGTGGGACATCAGGCCCGCCACCTGCGGTAGCAGGTCGTTTACCTTTACCGGATCTTTGTCACCATTAGCCACGATGCGCAGCGGAATCTCACGCCTGCACCAGCTGTCTGGCTTCTTATCTTTAACGTTATCAATCCACACATCCATTTGCAGTGACTTAGCGGTCACGACGCGGTAATCCTGTGCCCAGGCACCGGATGTAATCAGCAGGGTGACCGCCGTTAGCCAATATTTCATGAGGGTTAAAGCCTTATTTTAATCACGAAGAGGGAAAAACTGTGCTGCGGCTTCCAGCGAATGCAGCAGCGTGGTGTCCTGCGGATCGCCGACCCAGACGGCGACGGCGCTGTAATTGTCCTGGCTGGCGGTGGACTGCCGCTCGTTTTTACGGATAACCTGCTGCATCAGCGTCAGCCATTCGTCCGGCGTATTAACCATGTGCAAGGATTCCTGCATGTTTTCCTGCGAAAGCCCGTGCCAGAACCCATCGGTGCAGAGCAGGAAAGCGTCGCCGTCTTCGATTTCCACTACGTCGCTGTAGCTGGCATCCCGTTCCTCATCGCCCATGCCGAGTGCAAAATAGAGCAGATTACCGTTGATGCCTTCGGTTTGGTGACCGGCATCCTTCATCTGCTGTACCAGGCTGTGGTCGGTAGTGACGTGATAAAGGTAGCCGCGCCGAAAAAGATAAAGGCGGCTGTCGCCCGCGTGCGCCCAGTAGGCCAGATCGAAATCCCTGTCGATAAACAAGCTCACCAGCGTGGTGCCCATACGCTTATAGTCGCCGCTCGCCTGCTGCTGGCGAATCGCACGGTTGGCGTCGTTGACGTATCGGCGGATGCTTTGCGCGTCCAGGTGCTGCTCGCCGTTGAAGCGTTCGAGGATGGTGTCGCGCGCCAGCTCCGCGGCGACGTCGCCGCCGGGCAGCCCCGCCACGCCGTCACAGACCACAAAGCAGGCCGATCTTTCGCCGATGCGCTCGCCGGTCTGATCCTGGTTGCTGTCACGAGCGCCCTGGTGCGACATAGAGGCAATGGTGATATTCATCATTCTTCCGATCTGATTTGGGAATCTTTGTACTGGTTCACTTCCATGTCGTAGGCGTGCAGAAAGGCTTCGCCAAACAGGGTGTGGAAGTCATCCTCGATTTCGCCCGCCGTTTCGCCGTAGCGCCGGGTAAAATGCTCCCACAACGCGGCTTTGCGGCTGTTAGGCAGCGCCAAACGAGAAATTGCGCCTTCCTGCCGCGCTTCTTCCTCCAGCTGCTGCGGGTTAAAGGATTGCAGCATGGAAGCAATGATCGCGCGGATCCCGGCAATCATGCCCAACTGGTGCGCCTGTAAGTCGACCAGCGCGTCACGCACCGACTGCTTAGGCGGCATAAAGCCTGGCATCCGACTGCCGAACATCTGCATCAGCACCGATTTACCGGAAGGCAGCAGCTTGAACGGGTTATTGGCCTCGTCAAGGATCACCGTCATTTCCGCTTTTACGCCACGCTTGAGGATCGAGCGCGAGGAAAGCAGCGCCACCGTTCCCTGCGAGAACATGCTGAGCATCTGCCCCAGTTCCTGCATTGAATCGCGGTCAAAACGCGGCGTCGGCTGCAGATCGTTCAGCCCCATGCCGCCCATCAGCGCCTCTAAAAGCTCGCCGTCCAGCCGCTGGCCGTCGCCGGCAGAATTTTGCTGCTGTGAGGCCGGACTGGCCACCGGATCGATACGCAGACGGCCTTTTGGCGGTGGCGTGGTGTTGCGCGCGACAGCCTGCGGGGTCGGCAGCGTGATGCCGCTGTAGTCCTGCTGCGACCGATTGATGGCGGCCTGCACGCCACTGAAATCGGCATCGCTTGCCGGGTTTTCAGCAGCACGCGGAGGCTGGCTATGATCCGTCTCATCAAACAGTGGTGACTTGCTGAGATCGTCAGCTGCCTGTGGATCGGTATCAAACAGCGATGACTTGCTGAGATCGTCGGCCGCCTGCGGATCGGCATCGAACAGCGGTGACTTGCTAAGATCGTCGGCCGCCTGCGGATCGGCATCGAACAGCGGTGATTTGCTAAGATCGCCAGCTGCCTGTGGATTGGCATCGAACAGCGGTGACTTGCTAAGGTCGTCAGCCGCCTGCGGATCGGCATCGAATAGCGGAGACTTGCTGAGATCGCCGGCTGCCCGTGGGTTCTTATCGAACAGCGGAGAATGGCTAAGATCGTCGGCTGTCTGAGGATTGCGCGTTAAGCTGCCGGTCGTCTGCGTCTGGCTGTCCAGCGCTTTTGGCGACGGCGGGACAAAGGCAGACTGCGGCTGCTTCTGCTGGGGTTCATCCACCGGCGTCAGCGGCACGGCGTTGCCCATCATTAGCCCCAGCGGATCGTCGCTGGCGGCTGGCGTGCTGTGGCCGCTGCCAAACAGCGCCATCGGATCCAGTTCGCTACCGCTCTGCTTTTTATCCTGCGGCTGCTGCGTCAGCGTGCCTGGCGTGCTGTCGTCAAAAATGCTTTGCCTGTCGAACAGCGATTCTTTGCTGAACAGAGAGTCGGGTGTTCGATCGCGACGATCCAGATCGGGTGCGGGCTTATCGGCAAACTGCGCCAGAGGATCGACCGGGTTGCGATCGGACGTTTTTCCCATCAGCGGATCCGCCGCGTCAGGCGCGGGCTTGCTGCGGCTGGAAAGGCTGTCGCTAATGGAAAACTCCTGCGCCAGGCTATCCCAGATTTCACTGGGAATGGCAGCAGGCGCGTTTTCCTGCGGCGGTGCGGCAGGTCGGGCGACCGGGGCAGGCCTTGCTACGGGCTGCGCCGCTACGCTGAGATCGGTGACCTGCAAACGGTACTCGTCAATGCTGAGAATGTCGCCATCCTGCAAATCCACCTGGCGGCCACGCTCCAGCGGAATATCGTTCAGATGCACCAGCGTCACGTTGCCGCGGTTGGTAATACGGCACTCGCCGTCGGCCGTGATATGCACAATGGCCTGCAGACGAGAAATGGTACGGTCATCATCCGGCAGCACCAGGTTGTTATCGGCACCACGGCCGATGGTGCCGCCCGGCGGCAGAAAGTCGCAGCTGCTTTGCGGCGGCTGCTGGCCAGGTTTGGTCGCTACTATCGTAAATCGCATCACGTTTTCCTGCGTTGGATTTCGGCATTCGGGCCGCGCCGGTAGGGACCCGGCGGGAGTTGAAACTTATTGCTGCCTGCCGGAAACGGGCTGGCCATTCCGGCTTTAAACAGGGCGACGGTTTCGTCAGCGCATCGTGCCTTCAACGCTGTCTATAACCTGGTCGCCCTTACTGATATTCATTGTCCAGCGTTCAAAATCATTGGTGATAAATGTGTAGGTATAATCCGCATTTTCAAAAGCGTATCCGCGAAAATCGCAGACGTCCGGACAGTTAACATTAACGGTTTTGCCCTGCAGCAATATGCTTTTGCCGCTAAGCTTGCTTCTGGAATCGAGCGTGACGTCATCGCAGTCGACATTCCCTTCTTCGCACCAGCTGGTGAGACGGGCCAGATATTTTTTGCTGTCAAAAGTGGCCGTCTGAGCAGGATGCGCCGCATAAAAGCGGCGGATTTTCGGCACGCTGTCTATTGAGGCATTATTTACTCTTTGCGACAGCGCATTATCCACCAGCAGCGAACGGGAGTGCGGATCGTATGCCAGCACCACTGCGACCAGCGAGGTTTCTACCAGCGTAGTGGCGGTATAGATCACGGCGATCTTGACTTCGCGGTCACCAGGGGAGGAAATCACGCCCACGCCCTTCACATCTTCGCAGGCTTCACCGTCAAAACGGTTGAAGCCGATGGTCGGCACCAGGTTTACCAGGCTTTCGCCATCACGCGACCAGCCAATAAAACAGGCGTTCATATCGGCCCGCAGCAGACCTTTGCCCGGCACCATCACGCCCAGTAAATGGCCGCTGTCCCGTACGGCAAAGGTCTGCTGGCCGAACGGCTCTGCGCCAGCGATATCCAGCGACAGGGCTTTTTGCGCCAGTTCAGGCGCGAACGTATCGGCCTCTGCCTTAACCAGATGCGGGCTGGCGACGGCGACATTGGTTAATAAGGCAAGCAAGAGTAAAAAGCGTTTCATACTGAGTTCCGGTAAAAAATTAAGGCATCGCGAGAAGCGGGATAGTGCCTTCACGTGTCAATGCATAACCCGTTAAATCATGGTGTCAGGCAGGCCATTCGTCTGGCTAACATTGCTGACAGATTTCCACCTTACAGGTAAAATATCAGAGGCATGCTGACCCTGGTTTTATTCTCAAAAGGCAGAAGCCGCAATAAGATGGATTTTATTTGGCCGGTACCAAAAGGGTAAAGTCACCTTCTGCCGGATCGTCTTTATCGCTGATCATCTGTTTGGTTTTTTGATCGACATAAACGCTGAATAACCGGGGCCGTGTTTCGGGATCGCCTGGACAGTTACCGCCGTGCTTCTCTACTACATCAACCAAATCCAGACCAGGCTCAGCGTCTTCTGTTATCAGATAGTTCACGCAGGCTGCATCGGGAACCAGCTTATTTTTCTCAACGGTATTTTCAACCTGTATGACTGCTGATTCTGCCGTGCTGTTGGCCGCGACATAAAAACTTATCACTGGGAGTAAAGCAAAAAGGAAAGACTTTAAAATTTTCATTATATTTCTTTATTAATAAGAGAGCTGGTGTAATTTTAATCAGGGCGATCGCCTGTTCAATAGGGGATCCCCTTCAGATCCTCAGAACGCGTATTATCAAATCTTGCAATACACTCGTTAGTGGCAATGGCAGAGGCAGCCGTGTTGTCTTCAGCAGCGAAGGCTTCAAGTTTACACTGCGCGTCCCTGTATTTTAACCAACCACGCTGACCATCAAGCAGGATGCTGAAATATTGCGCCCCTAACTCCTCATGGGATCGGTATGCATGTTCAATCGTTTTTTTTGCTTCAGAGAATGTTTTATTTAATAAAAAATCTGCATTATCTTTTTTCTGAGTGGAGCATTTTAAAACGTCTGCTTCAGCTTGTAGATTCTGACATACATCTTCAGCAAGAGCTGGCTCCGCAAAAAACACTAAAACTGTTAAGAGTGTATAACGGTATTTTTTATGCATAAAAATATTTATATTCAATACTCGCTTAAGTAATCTTTGCATGAATTATTTTATATTTCTCTCCATGAAACGTCATGGTCACTTCCGCACCGGCAAAAGCAGACCATCCTAAAAGGAATGAGAGGACCGTTATACGCTTTTTCATTTTTACCCTATGTATTAATGATACCATCACTCTCATTCCACAAGCAGTAATCGTACTCAGCCGGCAGGTGAAAGAAGCTTCAGATTACCCTCTTCCGGATCGTCTTTATCGCTGGCCATCTGTTTGGTTTTTTGATCGACATAGACGCTGAATAACCGATGCTGGACCTGCGCATCGCCCGGGCAGGCGCCGCCGTGTTTTTCCATCACTTCGACCAGATCAACGCCCGGCTGGGCACTTTTGGTCAGAAGATAGTCCGTACAGGCAGGGTTAGTAACCAGTTTCTCTTTTTCTACCGTGGTTTTTACCTGCATGATAACCGGATTGCTTACCGGCTCAGGGGTGGCAGTCGCACAACCGGCTACTGCCAGTAAGGACACGAGCAAAAGAGATTTTACGTTTACGTTAGCTATCATATTTTACCTGCAGGAATAATTTATTGATGAAGTGCGTTCTGGAATGTGGCAGAGGTAGCTACATCAGGCGCATCATAATCTTTCAAACCGTTAACACGAATAATGCTCAGGATTTTTTTCTCATAGTGCGGATCGGTTGCATAACCAGCCTTCGCCACGACATGAATAAACTTCTCCGGGTCATTACGATAAGCAAATGCCCCCGCATAGCGCTGGTTGCTTGCCAGAAAGCGGCCGTAGTCATCAGCAGACTGCTCCAGAGTATCATAAGACCGAAAGCCGTCCTGAATCACCGTTGACTTGCCGCCATAGTTTTCATGGGTGGTCACGTTGATGGACTTGCCGTCCGGAGATTTCCCTTTTACCCCAAAGAAAATATTGCCCGGTGCGTGCGTGCCCCAGGAGGACTCAAGCGCGCCCTGAGCCAGGGTCACCGCTATCGGTACGCCCCAGCGTGCTTTAACGTTAATTGCTGCAGGTAAGGCACGGTTAAACCAGGCAACTTTGCGGTTAGCCGGACGCTGAGCCGCCTGCTGTTGCAGTAATTTCGCCAGCCCGCTATCAGGCTCAACAACATGAGCAGCCGCGGCGGGTGCTGCCGGGCGCGGTGCAGATGCCGTATGCGGCTGAGCAGGCCTGCCACCAGAGTTAAGCGTGCCGTAGGTTGGCCCGTTGCGGTTGACCACGCCATCCGCATGGGACAGATGCACCTGATTACGCTGGAACTCTTCTATTCTTGCCTGGGTTTTAGGGCCAAACAGACCGTCTTCATGCAGGATCGCACTGTGATCCTCATGTGCCGCACGGTTTAACAGAATCTGCACCTTTTTTACATCATCACGATGGTTTGGCTGCCCTTTGCCCACGGCGGCCGTTAATTTCCAACGCATAATATTTCCTTAATTAAAGAGAACTGGCTAATTAACGTTAAAACAGAGAAAAATACTGAGTGATTTTTTTTCGTGAAAAAACTCGGCTTTTGGCAGCGGGTAATCCCTCTTCTGAGCAATTAATGACTTTTGCCGGGAGTAACACTTTTCGCATGCGTAAGTGACACATCTGTCATAAGGAAAAAATTACACTCCTTTTCCTATGGATGTTATTTACTTACCTAACTTCAGTTAACCACATCCAGATCGCTAAATTTAACGTAACCTTCAGTTTTTGAACGAGAGCCTGGCAGGGATGCATCGTATAGAGCAACTTTAACCCACTGGTCATCAATAGTTTTTATTCTTACTAACGGCTGAGAAATGGGTTTGCTAACAACATTCTGACTTGTTGTTGAAGGCTTTGACTTAAGGAAAATATCATCATGCCCTTCTTTAATCGTGAACATCACTGAATAAGGTTCTGGGTCACAACCAGACGCCGACTCTAATTTATTTATATCAAAGCGATTAACCTGAACAGGCTTGAAGGCGTTAAATTTTGCATAATTCTGTTTATTGTCACACTCAACTATAATCGTCCGTTCAGAAAGAGCGACTACCCCAGCCTGCTCTGTATGGCCTTCTTTAAACCTAAAAAAATCTTCAGGAGTATTTTTGAAATTACTCCTGATGAAATTCTCCGTCTCTTCTGTTTTAAAATAATCCTTCACGCCACCCTTTTCTTTCAAATCGTAAAAATAGTATGTTTGATTATCCTTACCACCCGTTTCAAAAAAACGCATTATAATAAGAGGAGGCTTCGCCTTACCTTCTTCTGTCCATTGAGGGAGCCAGTAAGCCTGAAGTACGCCTGTTATTTCCTTTTGAGAGCTGGCAAAACTTTTTACACTAAAAATCACTGACGAAAATAAAAGCAAACAAAAAGTTACTACCGAAAACCTTTTCATAATATCCCAATAAACTATTTATTATATTTCTCAAAAATTTCCATGGCGTCCTGACTTTGTGCCAGTAAAGTACATTTCATCATATTTAAATTGCTTTTGTCGGCGCCGCTTAATTTCATTTTAAGATAATCACTGATAAGCCTGTCGCCATCATTAAAGGCTTCAATCGGAAGATGACTTCTTTCCAGCCAGGCTGAAGCACTTTTATAGGCATCGTCGGTAAAAGCTTTGTCTGTTGATATTTTCCCGGCACAACGGCTCAGGAGCCAGTTGCTTAAGATCTGCGGTTGTTGATATGCATCCAGATTGGGTGGCGTTATGGCAAAGACTACGGGTGAAAGCGCCAGCGCCAGAAGCAGTAACAGTTTCATTTTAATATCCATAAAGCAGCCGTGGTCGGAACAAAACGCCCTTTCTCTGCATCGCTCCAAAAGTGGCAGCGGTCGGCACGCCGCTATACTTTAGTCAGTCGCTCCCGAGAATCGGATTGCATTCTAAAATGCCAGAGGAAAAAATAAGTTCCGGCTTCCCGCCAGGCATTTTTCCAACGTTTTCGCCAGCCATAGTCATTTCAGAGGATCGATTCTTTGCAGCGGCAAATACAGATTTTATCGCTGACCTGATACCATGCCTTTTAAACCTCCCCCAAAGGGGAGGTTGTACAGCATTAAGCTTCTTTGTTCTCTTTGATGTTCCAGCCAGCGCTGCTTTCTGCGCCTTTACCACCGGAAGTGCTCTGCTCCCAGTACTGCTGTTTCACTTTAGAGGCCTGAAATGAGTAAGTCATCCCCAGGGTGTCGCCATTGTCTGAACCATTGTAGTTAACAGTAGTGACCAGCACGTCTTCCAGGGTAATACGAGCATATTCAACCTGAGTGCCGCCAGCTTTACAAATAGACAGCTCTACTTTAGCGATGTGCTTGCCGCTTGCGCAGTTCTTCAGCAGCGCGGTGGTAGATTTGTCGATCAGCGCGTTAACGTGCAGGTCGTTAAAGTTAACTTTACCGGCACCGCCGCCGCCGCCAACAGACATGTTGCCTGGCTGAGAGGCACCCCAGGAGAAAGAAGTGATATCGGTCCAGCCTTTGTGGTTAGAGTCTTTAGACTCACCGGTTACACCGTCAACCTTCATAAACATATCAATAGCCATTATTTTCTACTCTTTATTGATGGACATTTTGCTTTTAACAAAGCAGCGACAGACAAAAAGGGAGCCTTTTTGCCCTTTTCTGGCGATCTTTTAACAGACCGTTCAGAAATTCTTTTATCCGGCACCAGGAACAATATTTTTATTGGCAATTCCGACATGACGAGAAAGTAAAACAGGTTTTACAGACACCCACGGCGGATATAAAGTAGAGCGCTTTAACGCTGTTATCCCTTCAAAAGGGCACTGCTCAATAATGAAAAAACTGTTTTTGTCATTACTCGGCGTCGTTTTTTTGGCGCTATCCCTCTATGCCCTTTTCGATATCGTTAGTGCGGTCTGGCTGATAGCCCGTTATGAAACTTTCGACGCGCAGGCTACGGCTTTCATCTCCGGAAAATTACTGTTCACTTCACTGTGCCTGGGCCTCTTCTTTTTAATCAGGAAAGCCGCCAAAAAATCCCGCTGACGGCTTACCTTTCATTCATCAGGCTGCAAACGGGCCGTGTTTAGCCCACCCTTCGGGAAGGAGCGCGCCCTTCCCTCAGCCTTTAGTCATCGCTTTTCAGCGAAGGCAGCTTGGATACCAGACGCAGCGATACGGTCAGGCCTTCCAGCTGGTAGTGCGGACGCAGGAAGAATTTCGCAGCGTAGTAGCCCGGATTATCTTCCAGCTCTTCCACCAGCACCTCGGCGGAGGCCAACGGCTTGCGGGATTTGGTTTCCTGCGAGGAGTTGGCCGGATCGCCATCCACGTAGTTCATCACCCAGTCGTTCAGCCAGCGTTCCATCTCTTCACGCTCGCGGAAGGAGCCGATTTTGTCGCGCACGATGCACTTCAGGTAATGCGCGAAGCGGCAGCAGGCGAACAGGTACGGCAGACGCGCGGCCAGACGTGCGTTGGCGGTAGCGTCCGGGTCGTGATATTCCGTTGGTTTCTGCAGCGACTGTGCGCCGATAAAGGCAGCGAAATCGGAGTTTTTGCGGTGCACCAGCGGCATAAAGCCGTTTTTCGCCAGCTCGGCTTCGCGACGATCGCTGATGGCGATTTCGGTCGGGCATTTCATGTCCACGCCGCCGTCGTCGCTCGGGAAGGTGTGGCAAGGCAGATTTTCCACCGCGCCGCCGGACTCCACGCCGCGGATCGACGTGCACCAGCCAAACTCTTTGAAAGAGCGGTTGATATTGGCAGCCATCGCGTAAGCCGCGTTCGCCCAGGTATAGTTGCCGTGGTTCGCGCCTTCGGTCTCTTCTTCAAAGTCGAAGCTGTCAACCGGGTTGCTGCGAATGCCGTAAGGCAGACGCGCCAGGAAGCGCGGCATGACCATTCCCAGATAGCGTGCATCTTCCGACTCACGCAGGCTGCGCCAGGCGGCGTATTCGCTGTTCTGGAAGATCTTGGTCAGATCACGTGGGTTCGCCAGCTCCTGCCAGGATTCCATCTGCATCACTTCCGGCGCGGTGCCGGTGATAAACGGACAGTGCGAAGCCGCACCGATACGCGCCATCTCGCCCAGCAGCTCCACATCCTGCGGGCTGTGATCGAAATAGTAGTCGCCGACCAGGCAGCCGAACGGCTCGCCGCCGAACTGGCCATACTCTTCTTCGTAGATTTTTTTGAATACAGGGCTTTGATCCCAGCCGGCGCCTTTATAGCGCTTCAGCGTGCGGCCCAGCTCTTTCTTCGAGATGCTCATAAAACGAATTTTCAGCATCTCGTCGGTTTCGGTGTTGTTCACGAGGTGGCTCAGACCGCGCCAGGCGCCTTCCAGCTGCTGGAAATCTTCATGGTGAATAATCTGGTTGACCTGCTTTGACAGCTTCTCGTCAATCTCGGCGATCAGCGCCTGAATTGTGCGATAAGCATCGTCGGAAGCGGTAACGGTATTCTCCAGCGCCTGCTGCGCCAGGGTTTTTACCGCGCTTTCCACTGCCGTACGAGCCGAATCGGTTTTCGGGCGAAACTCTTTGTTCAGCAGCGAGCTGAATTCATCCTGGCTCCAGGCCTGCTGGCCCTGCTGCTCAAGCTGAGAAGGCTGAGTCATTCCTGCTCTCCTTCTTTCGCCGTGTCATCCTGCTTGGGCAGATGGCTCAGGGATTTCAGCAGCGTAGGATCCTTAAGGATTTTAGCGATCAGCTCTTCCGCTCCGTTTTTGCCGTCCATATAGGTCAGCAGGTTGGAAAGCTGGGTACGCGCATCCAGCAGCTTGTTCAGCGGCTCGACGTTACGCGCCACCGCGTCCGGAGAAAAATCTTCCATGCTGTTAAAGGTCAGATCGATATTCAGATTGCCTTCGCCGGTCAGCGTGTTCTGCGCCTGGAAAGCCACACGTGGCTTCAGCGCCTTCATGCGTTCGTCAAAGTTATCGATATCAATATCCATAAATTTGCGTTCGTCGACAGGCGGCAGGTTGTCCACCGGCTTGCCGACCAGATCGGCCATAACGCCCATCACAAAAGGCAGCTCGATTTTGCGTTCTGCGCCGTAGATCTCCACGTCATACTCGATCTGTACGCGCGGCGCGCGGTTACGGGCGATAAATTTCTGCCCACTGGATTTACTGACCATAATGTTCTCCATTGGTATGCGCGATTAATCAGAACGTCTCAGTCGTGACGCCCGAAAATGTTTTCCAGCTGATGAACGCCGTCCGGCGCCAGGTCGCGGATAATGCTCATAAAGTCCATCTCGATCATGCGCTGTACACGGTCGATCATCAGCGGTGCCGGATGGCTGGGTTCATGCTGCACAAAATACTGCTTTACCTTCTCCAGCATCAGCTGGGCGTCGGCGCGCGACGTCGGCTGTACGCTGCGCCAGTCGGTTTGCGTGGTTCTGACCGGCGGCTGCACCGCCTCGATTTTCACCTCTTCGCTGGGGGCAGGCGGGATCAGCGTGCTGATGTCGGTCATCTCACAGGCTTGCGCGACGGTGTTCACCATTTTCAGCAGCTGTACCATTTCCGGTACGCCGCTTTCGCCAAGGTGTTCAATCACCGTTTCACGGATTGTTTGTAACCGCTCACTTATGCTTCGAATGGCGGCAATACTGGGTTGCTCACTGCGTGCCAGCTCATCCAGCAGCCTGGCGCGGCCACCAGGAAAGTCTTCACACTCGCTTTTGCTGCCGTCCAGCAGCGCCCAGGCGTCGCGCAGAGAGAGATGATCTGACGCGTTGCGCAGCAGCAGCGACTGGCGTAAAGCCGTAGTAAGTGCTGACTTATCGCCTAAAGCCGCCAGCGCATTGATACGATAGAAAGGATCGTAGTCGCCATCCTCGGTCAGAACCGGCCATAGCGGCTCCCAGTAGAGCAGCAGCGACTGCTTGATCAGCTGTAAGCCGTCGGCGTAACCGCTCAAGCCTCGCAGCTGCGTCCAGGCCTGCGTCAGCGCCAGCATTACCCGCAGATCTTTGCTGCGCGTCAGCAGGCTGCCTGCCAGCTTCGCGACCTTGTTCCAGTCTGCCGGTTCTGCAGGGATGATGGTGTCGCCAAACTGCTGTTCGGCTTTGCCCGCGCTGGCCTGCTCCATCGCCATATAGTCGGCGTCATATTCCAGGTTTTCCCCGCACGGCCGATCGCTGCTAATCGGGGCAAGTAGCTCGTCAAGATTCATGAAGGTTCCTTACTCAAACATCGGCGGATAGAGACCGTGGCGGCCAGGCTTCGCGCCAGCGGCCGGATCGAACAGCATCGAAAACAGCTGGCCGGTGAAATTGCCGCTGTGCACATGGGTGTAAAGCGGCTTGCCGTCGGCCTGATTAGTCCACCAGAAGCTCGTATAGTGCTGCGGATCAAAGCAGTCTGACGCGCGACGCCAGCTCAGCGTGACCGGCTGCTCGTGGTAGCCAATAGCGTCAAGAATCGCCGACTGGCGCGCTTCCGGCTGCGGCAGATTCAGCGCCAGCAGTGCGCTGTCCAGCTGCGCCGATGACCAGCCTTCGCGCACGGCGTTCATCAGGATGCGGCCCAGCTGCTGATACCAGTCTCCCGCGAGCGCGAGCTGGGCCGGTGTCCAGCTCTGCGGTGAAAAGGTCATCAGCGCGCAGAGCGGATAAAGTCGGCCAACGCTGTCGCGGGAGGGCGCCAGGCAGCCCAGCTGGATCTGCTGACTGCCCAGCATCGGCGGCACCACAAAGTTCCAGACCGGCGCATCGGCAAATTGCCGTTCGCCCTCGGCATTTTCCTGCCGGTGAAGCAGCCCGACCTGAAACCAGTGCGACCACTGCGCCAGCAGCGCATCCGGGAAACGGCGCTTTAAAAAATCGCCGCCGCTCGGCAGCTTTCCATACCAGCAGAGTGCGGGCGTCTGACTCATGTTGTGATCTCGGGTCATGGGCAGGCAAAACCGGGCAGCTGGAACGGGTTGCGAATGCTGTTCGGCGTGAATTCCAGCGTGACGTGATGTCCGCTGACGGTAAACGAGGCCTGACGGCTGAGGCTGCTGCCACCGGCGGAAAGCTGCGCGTGGTCAAAGAACCGGTTCAGCGCCCAGGCGCCGTTGGTGACCAGCGTTGCCGTGGTACCGTTGGCAAGGCCGAGCTGCATACGCACCTGGCTGGTGCCGCCAGGGCCCGGCCAGTTCATCAGCTGCACCGCCTGCGGGCCATGGCTGTATTGCAGCATCTGACCGTCCACGTCCAGCGTCATGGTCAGAATATCGTTATCCATCTGGCCGGTACGGACCGTCACGCGGTAAGAAGGCGTGGTTGCTCCGTTGGCAAAGAAGGCATCACGAATGCTTTGTGCCTGCT
Organism: Erwinia sp.; assembly: GCF_031978025.1. Classification (NCBI taxonomy): domain Bacteria; kingdom Pseudomonadati; phylum Pseudomonadota; class Gammaproteobacteria; order Enterobacterales; family Erwiniaceae; genus Erwinia; species Erwinia sp. The sequence continues at coordinate 1,253 of NZ_DALZCD010000066.1, read as the reverse complement.
GAAAAGGCCGCAGCACGCTTTCGCCGCCCGGCAGCGTTTTACCGTCAATGCCGGGCATGAAGCGCCAGCTGGCCTGAGTGGTATCGACCTTGTTCGCCAGGTTGTCGCGGAAAAAACTGTCCATCAGGCCACTGCCCGGTGCGAACATGCGCGCCAGGTCGTCCGGCGTGACTTCCGCACGCGCCGAATGCGTCAGCGGGTAGCGTCCGGCAATCGCCTGACGGCAAAAGCTGCCGACCTCAACGTTAATACGCTTGCGGATATTGTCTAAATCGCGGCGCTGGGTGTCGCTACTGGCGCCAACGGCCATGCTGGTAAACATGTTCTGCAACGAGCCGGGCAGGCGGCCTGCGCTGGCCTGCAACCGGCTGATGGCGTCGCTGGTCGGCGGCGGCATTCCGCTGTTGGCAGCATCCTGCACGGCGGTAAGGTAGCGATACAGGTCATCAATCTGATGCAGGAAATCATCAAAGGCGATGGTTTTCCCGCCCTTCTCCAGCGGCTGCGCCAGCTCGGTGATCGGTGCAAAGTGAGCGGTTACTGACTGCTCCGGCGTTTGCTGCTGCTGGCTGGCCGCTGTGGCCGTCTGGCGGGCGTGGAACAGCGCCTCAAGCGTGCTGCTGGCCTGCGCTTTGTTTCCCTCTTCCTTGCCGGCTTCCGGCGCAGCCTTGTCCAGCACCAGATAGTGACTGAGGTTAATCACCAGCTTGCGCAGCGGCGAATTATTGCCAGAAAGTAATCGTGCCGCATTAATGCGCTGCGACAGATCCGCGCTGTTGTTCAGCTGGATATCCTGCAACAGCCCGTCCCACTGCCGCATATAGTCGCTCATATAGAGCTGGCGTACGGCGTAATCGGTCTGCTGCTGCGTTTCGCCCTGCACCGTCTCGCTCAGCACCCAACGGTCGTCGTCGTGCAGTGATTTGGTGACGGAAGCGATATTTTTATCGAAGCTGTTCCAGTATCCCTCTGGCGTAAACAGGCCCGGAATGCCTTCGCTAATCGATTTACCGCTTTTGCGTGCAAAGACCAGTTCGCTCTGCGGGCCACCCAACAGCGCCAGGGAAACCGGCTTCAGGCTGTCATCTCGTTCCAGCAGGCGTTTGAGGCGGCCATAGACGCGCTGTGACAGCGGCATCTGATTAATCAGCGCCTGCTCGCGCTTTACCAACGCATCGTCCCTTGCATATGGCGATGCCTGAATTTGCGTTTCCAGCAGCTGGGCCAGATGCCAGTCGAGTTGTTTAATCTGC
>NZ_DALZCD010000065.1:0-17759 GCF_031978025.1 Erwinia sp. | reverse complement strand
CGGGATGCTAACGGCCGCACCTCATGGATCCCTCTTGCGCAGCTAAGTCAGCAACCCAGCCTGCGCACTCGCGTTCCTCAGCTGGAGCAGCAGGTAAAAGATTTAACCGATAAGCTGGCTAATATCGACGGCAGCTGGAACCAGCGCACGGCGCAAATGCAGAAGAAAGTTGCGGGCAGCGATGACGTGATCAACGGCCTGAAAGCGGACAACCAGAAGCTTAAAAACGAGCTGATTGTGGCGCAGAAAAAAGTCAGCGCGGCTAACGTCCAGCTTGATGACAAGCAGCGCACCATCATTATGCAGTGGTTTATGTATGGCGGCGGCGTAGCCGGTATCGGTCTGCTGCTGGGCCTGCTGTTGCCGCACATGATCCCCAGCCGCAAGAAAAAAGATCGCTGGATGAGCTGATACGCTGTCGGGCATCTTCCGGTGCCCTTCTCCTCTTTTTGTCCGCAGACCAGGCGCTTCACAACGGTAGGAGAGCTTCTACACTTCACGTATGATGCCTGAAAATTTCATTCCGGGAGCCTGTAGTGAAGAGTTACCTTGTCGGTGGCGCGGTACGCGATGCCCTGTTAAATTTGCCGGTCAAAGACAAAGATTGGGTGGTGGTAGGGGCTTCACCTGCCGAGATGCTGGCGCTTGGTTTTCAGCAGGTCGGCCGTGACTTTCCCGTTTTTCTCCATCCTGAAACGCAGCAGGAATACGCGCTGGCGCGCACCGAGCGCAAAAACGGCAGCGGCTATACGGGGTTTATCTGTTACGCCGCGCCAGACGTGACGCTCGAAGAAGATTTGCAGCGCCGCGACCTCACCATTAACGCTATCGCTCAGGACGACGAGGGACGTTATTACGATCCCTACAACGGCCGTGCCGATATTGCCCGTCGTCAGCTACGTCATGTATCAGCCGCATTTAATGAAGATCCGTTGCGCGTGTTGCGCGTGGCACGCTTTGCCGCGCGCTTTGCTCACCTTGGCTTCGTTATTGCCGAAGAGACACTGGCTTTAATGCGTTCGATGGCGGAAAGCGGTGAGCTGAGCGAGCTGACGCCCGAGCGCGTCTGGAAAGAGACGGAAAAGGCGTTGGAGACACGCATGCCTCAGGTTTATTTCCAGGTACTGCGCGATTGCGGTGCGCTCGCCGTGCTTTTTCCGGAACTGGATAACCTTTACGGCGTGCCGGCTCCGGCCAAATGGCATCCGGAAATCGATACCGGCGTGCATACGCTGATGACGCTGGCGATTGCCGCCGAGCTGAGCGATGAAGTAGACGTGCGTTTCGCCACGCTGTTTCATGATGTCGGTAAGGCGCTGACGCCCCCGGAAAAATGGCCCAGCCATCATGGTCACGGGCTGGCTGGCGTCCCGCTGGTAGAGCAGCTTTGCCAGCGCCTGCGCGTGCCTAACGCCCTGCGCGATCTGGCCCTGCTGGTGACGGAGTTCCACGATTTGGTCCATACCGTTGAGCGGCAAAGCCCGGAAACGCTGGTGGCCCTTTTCGATCGTATTGATGCCTGGCGCAAACCCCATCGCGTGGAGCAAATTGCGCTAACCAGTGAAGCCGACGCCCGTGGCCGTACCGGATTTGAGCGCAACCCTTATCCGCAGGGCGATCATTTGCGTAAGGCATTTGAAATTGTGCAGAGCGTTCCAACGAAAGAAGTGGTCGCGGCGGGGTACAAAGGGGCGGAAGTCAGGGAAGAATTAACGCGAAGGCGTATTGCTGCACTGGAAGCGTGGCGGGCAGAGCCGTTATAAAAAGAAGCCGGACGACAGTCCGGCTTTTTTGACTAGACAAAAATCATGTAGACCGCAGCAGCAATAATGAAGCGGTAGATAGCGAAAGGAACGAACGAGATACGCTGGATCAGTTTCAGGAACACCTTGATAGCGATCAGCGCTACCACGAAGGCCGTCAGGAAACCTACGGCAAACATAGGCATATCAGCCATCGTCAGGAAGCCCAGGCTCTTATAAAGATCCAACACCGTCGCGCCCATCATCATCGGCACAGCAAGGATAAACGAGAACTCGGAAGCCGCGTAACGACTCACGCCCATCAGCATCCCACCGGAAATGGTCGCACCGGAACGAGAAAAGCCCGGCCACAGCGCAAGACACTGGAAACAGCCGATGATAAAGGCCTGACGGTAAGTCATATCATCAATCCCGACGGCTTTAGGCTGTTTGGGTTTCAGATATTCTGCCGCCAGCAGCAGCAGACCGCCGACAACCAGCGCATACATCACGTTAATAGGGTTAAACAGCGTTTTAATTTTATCGTGGAAAAGCAGGCCAATTACCACGGCAGGTACCATACCCAGCAGGATATGGATCAGCGTCAGGTGCCCTTTCCCTGTCCCCTCGTGCGGCACTTTGCCAAAGTGGATGCCAATCAGACCAAACAGACGACGCCAGAACATAACCACCACGGCCAGAATGGAACCCAGCTGGATAACTACTTCAAACGTATCGGCTTTATCACCCTCAAAGCCTAACAGATGACCGACAATGATCATGTGCCCGGTGGAAGAGACGGGGAGAAACTCCGTTAACCCCTCAACAATCCCAAGGATTGCTGCCACCCATAGCTGATGAATATCTGCCATCAAATCTACCCCTATCCGTATCAAAGCCATTAAAAAGGCGGTCGCTGTACGCCACCGCCAAAATTGTGCCCGCAGAAAGGCGGGCTAATCCTCAAGACCCCCATAATGTGGTTTGGTTTCATCGTGATGGCAATCACATTGCGTTTATTTCGGAATAGTCCCTCGTTCAATGATGACGCCAACCTGAAACGCCTGCGCTACGGCGCCCGGCTTGCTGAGTTTTATCCGTACCCAGGGCGACTGAAAACGCGTCAGCAACAGCGTGGCAACCTCTTCCGCCACGCGCTCTACCAGCGCAAAGCGGCCGCCTGCGACATGGTTGATAATCGCTTCAGAAACGTCTGCATAGCTCAGGCAGTCGTTAACATCGTCACTGGCCGCTGCTTTTCGGTTGTCCCAGGCCATTTCGACATCGAACACCAGCTTTTGCGAAATCGTCTGTTCCCAGTCGTAAACGCCTATAGTTGTGATAACGGACAGCTGTTCAATAAATACAATATCCATGATGCGAGTCTCTGTTTTTACGGTTGCCGGATACCACTTCCGACGGATTATGCGTATTATCCACGGATGACGAGAACAAAACGACCCCCTGAAGACGGAACGGTGTTATGAGTGTATTCGCGCCTGGTATGATTATTTTCGCGTATCTGTGCGGCTCCATTTCCAGCGCAATTCTGGTATGCCGACTGTTCAGATTACCCGACCCGCGGCAGCATGGATCCGGCAACCCCGGCACCACTAACGTGTTGCGTCTCGGCGGTAAAACGCCTGCGCTGTTCGTCCTGCTGTTTGATATCCTGAAAGGCATGTTGCCGGTATGGCTGGCGTGGCATTACGGCCTTTCTCCTTTCTGGCTGGGCATGATCGCTATCGCGGCCTGTCTGGGCCATATTTACCCGGTTTTCTTCCAGTTTAAAGGCGGAAAAGGCGTGGCGACGGCGTTTGGCGCCATCGCGCCGATCGGCTGGGATTTAACGGGCCTGATGACCGGCACCTGGCTGCTAACCGTGCTGCTAAGCGGCTATTCGTCGCTGGGCGCCATTATCAGCGCGCTGATCGCCCCGTTTTATGTCTGGTGGTTTAAACCCCAGCTGACCTTCCCGGTCGCGATGCTTTCCTGCCTGGTGCTGCTGCGCCACCACGATAATATTCAGCGCCTCTGGCGTGGTCAGGAAACAAAAATCTGGAAGAAAAAGCGCAAGTAAATTCAGATAAATTGTTGTTAATTTTAATAAAATAGCATTACGCCTTAGTGTTGATTCATTAAAACGATGACCCCACTTACACATTGTGGGTTCATTTATCACAAGGAGATGTGATGAAAGAATTAACAGAGCAGGAAGTCACGCAGGCCAGCGGAGCGGGCTATATTCAGGATACGCTTAGCGACACAGGCAGCGCTGTTGGCAGCAGCCTGTATGGCTTGGTCGCTAATGTAGATGTGGAGCTGCCGCTTATCGGTAAGGTGAGTGCAGGCACGCTTTTTCCCAATCAGGGCAAAGATGTTGGTTCAACATTGGGTAGTCAGGCTGGAGGGGCGATCGAAAGCGTTATTGCCGGTATTCCTTTGATCGGCGGCTGGTTGAAGGGCCTGCTAAGCAACTAGCTGATAACAGGCCGGGCGCCATTGCCGTCAGCAATGGCGCTTTATTTTAGTCGCTTTGCAGCGGCGAGAGTTCTGCCAGCGGCCAACGCGGACGGACGCTGACGCTGAGATCGCTACGCGTCCCACCCTTGAGCCTCACCATGCCCGCATAGGCGATCATAGCGCCGTTATCGGTGCAGAATTCAGGCCTGGCATAGAAGACTTCGCCGCCACGCGCCCGCATGACATCCGCCATTTTGGCCCGCAGCGTACGGTTCGCGCTGACGCCGCCCGCCATCACCAGCCGGGTAAAGCCGGTTTGCTCCAGCGCGCGCCTGCATTTAATAATCAGCGTATCCACCACCGCATCTTCAAATGCACGGGCCACATCTGCACGCGTCCGATCGTCGTTAGCATTTTCACGAATGGTATTCGCGGCAAATGTTTTCAGACCCGAAAAGCTGAAATCCAGCCCCGGCCTGTCGGTCATAGGGCGCGGGAAGATAAAGCGCTTTTCCACGCCCTGCTGCGCCATTTTCGACAGCATCGGGCCACCCGGATAGTCCAGCCCGAGCAGCTTGGCCGTTTTATCGAAGGCTTCGCCTGCCGCATCATCCACGGATTCGCCCAGCAACTGGTATTCGCCGATGCCGGTGACGCTAATCAGCTGCGTGTGGCCGCCGGAAACCAGCAGCGCCACAAAAGGAAACGCGGGCGGGTTCTCTTCGAGCATTGGCGCCAGCAAGTGTCCTTCCATGTGGTGGACCGGCACCGCCGGCACGTTCCAGGCAAAAGCCAGTGAACGGCCAATTGTGGCCCCGACCAGCAGCGCCCCGACCAGGCCCGGCCCGGCGGTATAGGCTACCGCATCAATATCTTGCGCCTGCAGACCGGCCTCTTTTAAGGCGGCCTGAATTAACGGCACGGTTTTACGCACGTGATCGCGCGAAGCCAGTTCCGGCACCACGCCGCCGTAGTCGGCGTGCAGTTTGACCTGGCTGTAAAGTTGGTTAGCGAGCAATCCGGCTTTATCGTCGTAAATCGCGATACCGGTTTCATCGCAGGAAGTTTCTATTCCGAGCACACGCATGGCATTTACCTCATTCTTGCGGCGCGCAGTGTAACATGAAGCCGCTTCGCCCTGCGGCAAATTTCCGCACTAACCGCTAATGACGCTGAATGATAAGCAGAAAATTTCATCGCCTCGCCTGTTTGAGTAAGGTATAATCCCTGCCCTGAAAAAACCGGCAGCCGCACAGGCGCATCTGTTGGTGAGACATTATGCTATGGTGCTTTACAACGCAGCCTGTGTTGGAGTAAAATTCCGCACCATTTTGAAACAAGCTGGCACCGACGTCAGCAACAAAACCGAATTTATCGAGGTGAGAGTTACATGCCGGTAATTAAAGTACGTGAAAACGAGCCATTTGACGTAGCACTGCGTCGCTTCAAGCGTTCTTGCGAGAAAGCAGGCGTTCTGGCTGAAGTTCGTCGTCGTGAGTTTTATGAAAAACCTACTACCGAACGTAAGCGCGCTAAAGCTTCTGCTGTGAAACGCCACGCGAAGAAACTGGCTCGCGAAAACGCACGCCGCACTCGTCTGTACTAATTATTGAGGGCTTGCCCTCAGGCTTCACAGACAAGTAGTAGTATACAAGGCCGTGCTTTCCGAAAGGAATGCGCGGCTTGTTCTCGTTTATGAGCTGATAGGCCTATGGCTGGACGAATTCCACGCGTATTTATCAATGACTTGCTGGCTCGCACGGACATCGTGGATCTTATCGATGCGCGCGTAAAGCTAAAGAAGCAGGGCAAGAACTATCACGCGTGCTGTCCCTTTCATAACGAAAAGACGCCTTCTTTTACCGTCAACGGTGAAAAACAGTTTTACCACTGCTTCGGCTGTGGCGCACACGGTAATGCGATCGATTTCTTAATGAATTACGATCGGCTGGAGTTCGTCGAAAGCATTGAAGAGCTGGCCACGCTTTACGGCCTCGAAGTGCCTTATGAAAGCGGTAATGGCCCCAGTCAGTTAGAGCGTCATCAGCGACAGAGTCTTTATCAGCTGATGGGCAGTCTGAATGATTTCTATCAGCAATCGCTTACGCAAAATGCGGCAGCGGGCGCGCGCGATTATCTTACCCAACGTGGTCTTAGCGATGACGTTATCCGGCATTTTTCGATCGGCTTTGCACCTGCTGGTTGGGATAACGCGTTAAAACGCTTTGGTCGTAACCAGGAAGACAAGCAGTCGCTAAGCGATGCCGGTATGCTGGTTACCAACGATCAGGGACGCAGCTACGATCGTTTTCGTGAACGCATTATGTTTCCTATCCACGATAAGCGTGGACGCGTTATCGGGTTTGGGGGGCGTGTTGTTGGCGATGCACTGCCTAAATACCTCAACTCGCCGGAAACCGACATTTTTCATAAAGGCCGCCAGCTGTATGGCCTGTATGAAGCGCAAAAGAAACACCCCGAGCCTGCCAAGCTTTTGGTGGTAGAAGGCTATATGGACGTGGTGGCGCTGGCGCAGTTTGGTATTGATTATGCCGTCGCGTCGCTGGGGACATCGACTACGCCCGAGCATATCCAACTTCTTTTCCGCACCACCGATACGGTCATTTGCTGCTATGACGGCGACCGGGCGGGTCGGGAAGCGGCATGGCGTGCTTTAGAAACCGCATTGCCTTACATGAATGACGGACGTCAGCTACGCTTTATGTTTCTGCCCGACGGCGAAGATCCCGATACGCTGGTGCGGAAAGAAGGCAAAGACGCGTTTGAGGCGCGGATGGAGCAGGCGATGCCGCTCTCCGCTTTCCTCTTCGATACGCTGATGCCACAGGTGGATCTGCGGTCTCCGGATGGCAGAGCCCAGCTGAGCACGCTGGCGCTACCGCTGATTAGTCAGGTGCCGGGTGAAACCCTGCGTATTTATCTGCGTCAGGAGCTGGGCAATAAGCTGGGTATTCTGGACGATAGCCAGTTGGAAAAACTGCTGCCGAAACAGAGCGAAAGCGCGAAGTTGACGCAACAGCCCCAGCTAAAACGCACAACCATGCGTATACTGATTGGATTACTGATCCAAAACCCGGCACTGGCGACGATGGTGCCTTCACTGGAAGGCCTGAATAATTCAGAGCTGCCGGGATTTCCGCTATTTGTGGAGTTAGTGAGTACTTGCGTGGCGCATCCTGGCCTGACCACCGGTCAGCTCCTGGAGCTCTATCGCGGGACAAAATTTAGCCAAAGCCTTGAAACGCTGGCAACATGGAACCACATGATAGTTGAGGATGAAGTGGAAACCATGTTCAAGGACTCACTGGCCAGCATGTATGACGCGGCGCTGGAGCGCAGGCTGGAAGAGCTGATTGCGCGCGACCGGACGCATGGCCTGAATGCCGAAGAGCGTCGTGAATTCTGGACGCTAAGTCAGGCCTTGAAAAAACAGTCCTGAACCGATTTAACCGCGACGATGGACAATATGATGAAGCGTATATCGTCGCCGCCCGTTGACAGGCTACCGCGTGCAAACGGGCAGTAAAAAATAGCTTCTGACAGCATATCCGCGGCTTAAGTGCCGACTATCCGCCAGGTTGAGCCTGGCAGCCGCCACGATGGGCAGCGGCAATAATCCAACGCCCTCACTGTTATTGTTGGCTGCTTAAACTTAGCCGACCAACACCAATCTAATTTAACAGAAGTGTGGATACCGTCTTATGGAGCAAAACCCGCAGTCACAGCTGAAGCTGCTTGTCACCCGTGGTAAGGAGCAAGGCTATCTGACCTATGCCGAGGTCAATGACCATCTGCCGGAAGATATCGTCGACTCCGATCAGATCGAAGACATCATCCAGATGATCAACGACATGGGCATACAGGTTGTGGAAGAAGCGCCTGATGCCGACGATCTGATGCTGAACGAAAACAGCAGTGATACGGACGAAGATGCTGCCGAAGCGGCTGCTCAGGTACTCTCCAGCGTTGAATCGGAAATCGGCCGCACCACCGATCCGGTGCGTATGTACATGCGCGAAATGGGTACCGTTGAACTGCTGACGCGCGAAGGCGAAATCGACATCGCCAAGCGTATCGAAGACGGCATCAACCAGGTGCAGTGTTCTGTTGCCGAATATCCGGAGGCTATCACCTACCTGCTGGAGCAGTACGATCGCGTCGAGGCTGGCGAAGCTCGCCTTTCCGATATGATTACCGGCTTTGTCGATCCTAATGCGGCAGAAGAGATTGCGCCTACGGCTACGCATGTAGGCTCTGAACTCTCTCAGGAAGAGCGTGACGACGACGAAGATGAAGACGAAGAGTCTGACGACGACAGCGCTGATGATGACAACAGCATTGACCCGGAACTGGCGCGCGAAAAATTCACCGATCTGCGTACGCAGTACGAGAAAACGCGTACGGTAATCAAGGCCAAAGGCCGCAGCCATGCCGATGCCGTCAGTGAGATTCAGAACCTGTCTGACGTCTTCAAACAGTTCCGCCTGGTGCCAAAGCAGTTTGACTACCTGGTGAACAACATGCGTACCATGATGGATCGCGTCCGTACTCAGGAACGCCTCATCATGAAGCTGTGTGTTGAAATCTGTAAAATGCCGAAAAAGAACTTTATCACCCTGTTCACCGGCAACGAAACCAGCGAAACCTGGTTCAATGCCGCGCTGGCGATGAACAAGCCCTGGTCTGAAAAGCTCAAGGACGTGTCGGAAGATGTACAGCGCAGCCTGATGAAGCTGGCACAGATTGAAGAAGAGACCGGCCTGACGATCGAGCAGGTCAAAGACATTAACCGCCGTATGTCTATCGGTGAAGCGAAAGCACGCCGTGCGAAGAAAGAGATGGTCGAGGCCAACCTCCGTCTGGTTATCTCTATCGCTAAAAAGTACACCAACCGTGGACTGCAGTTCCTGGATTTGATTCAGGAAGGTAACATCGGCCTGATGAAAGCCGTTGATAAGTTTGAATACCGCCGTGGCTATAAGTTCTCTACTTATGCGACCTGGTGGATCCGTCAGGCTATCACCCGCTCTATCGCAGACCAGGCGCGCACCATCCGTATTCCGGTGCATATGATTGAGACCATCAACAAGCTCAACCGTATTTCCCGCCAGATGCTGCAGGAGATGGGACGTGAGCCGACGCCGGAAGAGCTGGCTGAACGGATGCTGATGCCGGAAGATAAAATCCGCAAGGTGCTGAAGATCGCTAAAGAGCCTATCTCCATGGAGACGCCGATTGGTGATGATGAAGATTCGCATCTGGGCGACTTTATCGAAGATACCACGCTGGAGCTGCCGCTGGACTCCGCCACTTCCGAGAGCCTGCGTTCAGCGACTCACGACGTGCTGGCTGGCCTGACCGCGCGTGAAGCGAAAGTGCTGCGTATGCGTTTTGGTATCGATATGAACACCGACCATACGCTGGAAGAAGTCGGCAAGCAGTTTGACGTTACCCGTGAGCGTATCCGTCAGATTGAAGCGAAAGCGCTGCGTAAGCTGCGTCATCCAAGCCGCTCTGAAGTGCTGCGCAGCTTCCTGGACGATTAATCCAGCCTGCGTGATAAAAAAGCCCCGGCCCAGGCCGGGGCTTTTTTTTTACAGGCGGAAAACCGTCTGGCCCTTCCCTGCCAGATGTTGGCAGCCGTCCCGTCCGCCAGCGTTTTGTCCTAACCTGCAGCGTTACAGGTTAAGGGCTATCTAACCTCTGTACCCGCGTTTAACCTGCATCCCGCAGAGCAAGCTACAGGTGAACCGGCTACAGGCTATCACCGTTACGCACGCCACAACTGAAGAGCCATCGTTAGCCTCCCTTTTCCCTTGCTTTACGGCGGGTAGAGGCCTTTATTGGGTAGGAAAGCAGGAAGTCACCCATCCCCGACATCAGGTAGGCCTTTTCTTTCCCGACTACAACAGCAAGATCCAGAGCGCCCGTCGCACGCTTCTCCTCCCTGTACTGGCACCATTAACCCAGTTTGGGGCGGGTTCTAGTTTTCCGGCAACAACGAGGGAAACTACTTTAAAAAACCGCTAACGCCAGCGCTTTATAGGCCGCTACCAGCTCCTCCTGCGAGGCCCGGTTTAGCCCGCTGGGATTGGGCAATACCCAGACTTCCGTTTCGCCCAGCTTATGCGGCTGCTTACCCCACGTGACTTTACTGACGCCAAAAGCCTGCTTATAGGCCTGCTTACCCAAGACCGCCAGTGCTCTGGGTTGATACTGTCCTATCTTATCCACCAGCAATTTGCCGCCGTCACGAAGTTCTGCAGCGGAAAGCTCCGTTGCCTCACGGGTGGGCCTTTCTACCAGCATGGTAATGCCGCAGCGCGTAGTCAGCAGCTGCTGCTCTTCTTCCGGCTTTAGCTGCCGTTCGGTAAACCCGGCCTGCCAGATCGTTTTCCAGAAACGATTGCCCGGGTGGGCGAAATGAAACCCGGTATGCGCAGAGGATTTTCCCGGATTGATGCCGCAAAAAATCACGCTAAGCCCCGGTGCCAGGATATCGTTGATGTTATGGTTTTCTACTTCCATCCCTTTTTCTCCTCTCTTTCAGGGAAGCGTAACATAGCTCAGCCTTTCGCAGTCTCTTCCTGCGGACGGTGTGGCAATCACGCTCAGCGTGCCGTCAGCTTCGTGGGCAGTCGGCATTATCCGGGCTGAAACCGCCGTCCCGTAACCTCTCACAGAGCGGTGACTTCGCCGTTAAACGGGTTCTTCGTCACCCATTATTACCAGCAAAGCGCCGTCGTCACTGAAGCGGGCCAGCTGAGCAGGCTTTTGGCGTGCCGTCAGCGGCAACATTTTTACCAACCGGTGCGTGTATATTCGCCTTCCAATCAACGGCAATCAGGCCGTAGCGTTTTTCTAAGGTCACGCTTACAAAGGTAGCTTACGCGCCCACAGCGCTCTTCCGCTGCCGATCAAAGGCATCACGCAGCCAGTGCACAAACCCGTTTACGGCCCGCGGAACCTGAGCGGACCAGGGGCGCACAATATAGAGACGATCCGCGAAGGCGCCTACTGTTCGCCACTGTGGCAGGACTTCTACCAGCCGTCCGTCGGCAAGTGCACTTTGTGCGCTGAAGTCGGGCAACAGGGCAATACCCAATCCTTCCAGCGCGGCATCTCTGATCGATTCGCTGTTATTGGTCGCAAACGGGCCACTAACATTAATCACTGCCCTTTCGCTGTCGTTCTCACGACTAAACGTCCAGTGAGGCGCTTCTGTGCCGCGTGGATAATACAGGCATTGATGTTCGCTCAGCGCCTGCGGAGTCTGCGGCTGACCGTACTTGCTCAGATAGGCCGGTGACGCCACAACCAGCGCACGCGTGTCGCACAGCGGGAGCGCTACATGCGTATCGGGCAGCGTATCGCTGTGACGAATGGCCACGTCGAAGCCTTCACTGGCCAGAGAAACCAGCCGATCGGAAACTTCGAGCTGTACGCGAACCTGAGGATGTTGCCGCAGGAAAGCAGTGATATGCGGCACCAGCTGCTGTCGGGCAAAAGCAACCGGGGCGGTAACGCGGATCAGGCCCCGTAGCGGCCCGGCTGAATCACGCACGCTAAAAAAACTTTGTTCTATCTGAGCAAAAGGCGCACGCAGTTCCTCGACCAGCTTTGCGCCAGCACTGGTCAGGCGCAGGGTGCGGGTAGTCCGGGTCACCAGCGGTACGCCCGCCTGCTGTTCCAGCTCTTTGATTTTTTGACTCATGGCCGCCTTGCTGACTTCCAGCCGGTCGGCCGCACGGGTGAAACTGCCCTGCTCTGCCAGCACGGTTAGCCAGTAAAGATGTAACCACAGCGCATTGGTTTTAATATCCATCTCGATTGTTCACTATAATAAATAATCATTTTAACTATAGCGCTTTTTCCCCTGCGGTAATGCCTCTACAGTAAACCCTGTCGCGCTACTGCTCTCACCGGATATAGCAAGGGGAAACTATGCCATTACTGCAATTTGATGTTATCCAGGGCCGTTCTGAATCAGAAATGAAAACGCTGCTGGATGCTGCACACCGTGCCGTGCTGGCCGCTTTCCACGTGCCGCCACGCGATCGCTACCAGATTGTTCACGAAAACAAGCGTTATCAGATGGTGTTTGAAGATACGGGCCTGGGCCTGACGCGTACCGATAACCTGGTGATGGTCAGGGTGTTTACCAGCCCGCGCAGCGATGAACAAAAGCAGTTTTTTATGGCGGAACTGTGTCGCGAATTCAAAGAAAGCTGCGGCATTTTGCCGGCCGATGTCATGATCAGTTTTATCACCAATGACAAAGGCGACTGGAGCTTCGGTAACGGCGTGGCACAGTATGTGACGGGTGAGCTTTAAAACGTTGACGATAGCGTAGCGAAGGAACCATCCCCGGCTTTCGCCGGGGATGGTGAACATCAGAAGTCGTAACGCAGACGCACCAGGTTCATGTCGCCCAGGTTATTGCTGCTTGAGGTAAAGACGTGTTCGTAATCTACACGGAAGCCGTAATCGAGCTGGAAGGTCACACCCACGCCGTTATCGATACGCTGGTAATCACGATCGTTAACATATTCCAGGCGGTCGCCCATCACGTAAGGCATAAAGGTTTTCAGACCGTAGTTGCCCACCGGAATGGTGTAGCCTGCCAGATATTCGATCCCCCACGCATCGCCAGCGAAGTAGTTATCCACGCCTTTTTTCGTGCTCAGCAGGTAGTTCTGGTAATAGCCACCACCAAACGAGAAGGTCCAGTTATCCGGCTTCCAGCTCAGGGACGTGCCGTAAATATTCTGATTCCAGGTTTTGTCGTCGCCCGTGCCTGGATTACGCATATCAGCGCGGGTAAAGTTCCACGCCGTACCCCAGATCAGATTTTTGCTCAGGTGATAATCCACACCCAGCGAGCCGCCGCCCTGGCGCTTGTAGCGCAGGCCGTTGCCCGGTAAAAATTCGTTATCGGCAAACAGATAAGAAGCCAGCACGTCCGCATTACCGAAGGTATTTTTATACTTCAGCATTTTGCGTGAACGGTAAGAGCCGTCGTAGTCGCCATTGATACCGTTGCCTGGCGCCTGCGCCAGCATGTCATAATCCCAGATATCCGTTTTTGCGCCGACCACATCGTAATAAACGCTGTTCTGCTGACCGAAGGTGAGTTTACCCCAGGTCTTGCTCTGGAAACCGGTGTAAAGCATACGGCGGCTGGTATCATGCGCTTTGTCTGCATAATGATTGTCCCAGTCGAACAGCGCCGGGATATTGACGCCCAACTCGTAATAACCTACCCAGCTGACGTCATCAAACAGGTAATAATCGGCCAGAAAACGGAAACGAGTGCCGCCGTCAAAGCCATTACGACGGTAGGCATTTTTGCCGTCATCGCCGGTCAGGTTATTAAACTGTGGGCGAATACTGCCGCCTACGGTGAAATTCAGACGGCTCAGCGGATCGCCAGCCTGCGGATCCTGTTTGATCAGCGTTACTTCTGCATGAGCAGCAAAAGACGCTCCGCCCACCACCAGCGCCAGGCCAACAGCCTGACTTAACACGCGCATTTTTGTTAACATTATGTAGCCCTGTAAAGCATTGCCAGAAAATTAAGGACGAAAAAAATAGAAAAAACGTCACATAAAGCCAATTTTGCGCGCGATTATAGGGGCGAAACGCGGCAGCACAGCGGATATAAATGGCTTTTGTAAAATCTCTTATCTCTGTTTGTTTTAGAAATGCTAAAAACTCTGGCCCATTACCTTCTGTTTTTTCCGGCTCAGACGGTGGCGTTCGCGGTTTTTTACTCGCCGCCCGCCAGGCTTATGAGAGCCTGACCAGGTTTTCGGCAGCGAAGGCCTTAATCTTTAATTAATTTATTTTTATCCCTCTCCTACGCCGATCGTCCTCTGGCGCATAAAACCCAAAGTTAACGCCCTCCTCCGACAAAGTTTTATCGCCGTGACGTCGGTCATTTTTATCCTTTGAGCCGTTATTGCCAGCCTTCACCGGCTGCGTTAAATTGACAGATTCGCTACAAATTGGCGTGTAATGTCGACAGGGACTGCCTTTTTCGGAGAATATAAAAAATAATGGGATCTGAATCACTTTCATTGCTTCTTTTCATCGCCTCTGCCCTGCTATACAGCTGGAAAGCCAGAAAAAACAGGCTGGGTTTTTCCGCGATTATTTTACTGCTTGGCCTTTATATCGTGCTGAACGCTTCGCTACTCGCGAGCAATTACTTTACGGGCGAAGGCATCAACGACGCGGTTATCTATACGCTTACCAATAGTCTGAGCGGCGCCGGGGTCAGTAAATATTTGCTGCCGGCAGGGGGAATGGTTATTGCGCTGGTGGCCCTGTTTGCGCTGCTCGCCCGGATTTTACGGCACGGCAGGAAACGCAGCGGCAGCAAGCTCTGTGGTCTGCTGGCGATTGTGCTGGCGCTGGCCTCAATTAAAACCACGCCCGCTTATCAGCAGGTCAGCGATTTGCTGAAATCACAGCTGGGCAAAGGCGACTCCGATTTTTATGCGCACTATAAGGTGCCGGGCACGCAGATACGCGGCGATAAACCTAATCTGGTTTATATCTACGCCGAGAGCCTGGAGCGCACCTACTTTAATGAAGAAGCCTTCCCCAACCTTGCGCCGGAACTCAATGCCATCAAAGCCGGCTCGCTGGATTTCAGTCATACTCAGCAGCTGCCCGGCACGGAATATACCATTGCGGGTATGGTCGCCTCGCAGTGCGGTATCCCGCTTTTTGCCCCTTTCGACGGCAATGCCTCCAGCTCGCTTTCTACCTTTTATCCGCAGAATATTTGTCTGGGGGACATCCTGAAAGCGGCAGGCTATCAAAACTACTTTTATCAGGGCGCCAGCCTGAGCTTTGCCGGCAAAGATCTGTTTCTCTCCTCACATGGGTTCGATCATCTGTATGGTTTCAACGAACTAAAAAGCGTGGTGAAAGATCCCGCCTACCGTAATGACTGGGGCTGGTATGACGATACGGTACTGGACAGCGTCTACGATAAATATGTTGAACTGGCGCAGCAGGGAAAACCCTTCTCGCTGTTTGCCCTGACGGTAGACACACACCATCCCGACGGATTCATCTCACGCAGCTGCCAGCGAAAAAGCTACCTGTGGGAAGGCAAACAAAACAAATCTTTCGCCGCCGTCGCCTGTAGCCAGCAGCATATTGCGCGGCTGATAGAGAGGATCCGCGCTACGCCCTGGTTTAAAAATACGATAATCGTGGTCAGCTCCGATCACCTGGCGATGAACAATACTGCCTGGAAATACCTGAATCAGCACGAGCGCAGCAACCTTTTCTTTATGCTGCGCGGTGATAACCCCGACGGTAAAGTCGTCCCGGTTAAGCGCAGCACGCTGGACAACGGCGCGACGGTGCTGGATGCGCTGGGGGGGGATAATTTTATCGGCCTGGGGCGCAGTAGCCTCTCTTCTGCTTCTCTTGCAGAGACGTATCTGAATATCAAAGAGAAGATAAACGAGTGGAAGCCGGACGTGATTAAGCTGTGGAATTTCCCAAAAACGATTTCCGATTATAAAACGGATACGGTGCATAACACCTTCGGCTTTGCCGGTGTGCATTTCAAATTACCGCTGCTGCTTTCGGTTAAACCAGACAAAATCGAGCCGAAATTCGATGTCTACCTGGCGCCCCCGCTGAAACAGCAGCTGGCAAATTTTTCGCCAGATGAGAAATTTGTCTGGATAGACAGCTGTTATAAAATGGGCGCCGTCTGGGATGAAAAACTGGCGCTGAACCGGCAGCTTTGCGTCGCCGACGGCACGCTAAACTCACCGCCGACGATACGGGAGCTGAAGCCCGGCGTAACGCAGGGCCGCGTTGGCTTTCGCCAAATCGGGAATCAAAGCGAGGCACGCTATCAGCAAACCGTGACCCGACTGCGCGTTGCCGATGACGACCTGAGATATTCTTCCGAGGCCATCCTGTTTGCCCTGCCCGGTTTGCCCAAACAAGTACAGAAGGTCAGCGGTCTTTCCTATATCGAACCCTGGGGCGGGCGCTGGTCGGATGCCGGGCTGCTGCCCGAAGTCAGCATTACCTGGCTTGAACCGCTGCCGGAAACGTTTGATCTGGTCCTGACGGCACGCGCATTTGGCACCAACAGCCAACGCCCTTTTACCGTAAAAATTGGCGATAGCGAGCAGACGTTCCACCTGGGCCACGGAGACACCACGGTCAGCATCCGTCTCAACAATCCCACCCGGGCACGACTGTTAACGCTCAAACCTGCCGCGCCAGAAACCACTGTTGAAGGCGCGGTAGCCGGTTTCACTGCCCGTCAGCTCGGTATCGGATTGGTCAGCCTGAATATCGTGCCGGTTCAGTAAACGCCCGTTTCCCCGGCGAACCAGCCGGGGAAATCCCTTCGCTTTTTTCTTTCCCGACCCTACCTTATGCGCGATTTCGCTCACAACACCGTCAAGTTTTCCTCTCTGGTGCCGATTTAATGCCCTTGTAATGTTAAAGGTTTCCTCAGTGGCTCTTTTTTAAACAGCAAGGAACATCCCGGATGATATCTGTAAAAGACTTGAAAGTTGGCGTACGTCTCGGCGCGGCGTTTGGCCTGGTGATATTTCTATTAATCGTGGTCAGCGTAACGGCGATCGTAAAAATCAGCAGCATTAACGGTGCGGTGGATCGCATTGTTAACGATCGCTACATCAAGGTAAGGCTGGCCTTTGACGCGCGCGATGGGGTTAACGAGCAGATAAAGTACCTGCGCGGGATGGTTATTGAGACGGCGCATCCGGAAAAAAATGTGAAACGTTACGGCCAGCTGGATAGCGTGACACAGCAAACCAACCAGGCCATAGAACACATTGCCAGACTGCAAACCACCGAGGTCGGCATCAGAAAAATTCAGGCGGTCAAAGAGGCGGCACAGCAGTTTGAATCGGCCAAAAACGAGCTGCTTAATTTAGTGCGCTCGGGCAATCAGGAGGCGGCTGCCGATTACGCGCTGATGAAAATAACGCCGACACAGACGGCCTATCTGGATATCGTCAAGCGTTTTGCCGATTCGCAGTCCGGGCAGCTGCAGGCTGAAGGCGCCAACGCCGTCGCTGATGGCACTACCGCCACCCGCATTACAGTCATTTTTTCCTCGCTGGCAGCGCTGCTGGCCGTCGTGCTGGGCTACTTTTTGACCCGCTCTATCGTTACGCCGCTGCGCGAGGCGGTCAAAATTGCTGAAAACGTGGCGGCAGGCGATCTGCGCACGGCGATCCGCGTGAATTCTACTGATGAAACCGGTCAGCTCATGCAGGCGTTGAAAACCATGAATGAAAACCTGCTGCGCATCGTGACCGAAGTTCGTTCCGGCACCGAGCTGATTGCCACCGCCTCTGGCGAAATTTCGCTGGGCAATATGGATCTTTCTTCGCGTACCGAGCAGCAGGCCAGCTCGCTGCAGGAGACCGCCTCGGCGATGGAGCAGATTACCTCTACCGTGAAGCAGAACGCCGATAATGCTCGCCAGGCTAACGAGCTGGCCGCGCTGGCCTC
>NZ_DALZCD010000064.1:17366-17909 GCF_031978025.1 Erwinia sp. | reverse complement strand
TCTATTGCGCCGAGATTGAACGCCGACAGCGTACAGAGCGCGATTTCGCCGTTTTCGTCGTTAACGTCCATCAGCGGTTTGGTCGGCAGCGCAATCTCCAGGCAAAGGTTAGACTGGCGCACCGGTGCGATAGCCGGATCGAACGGGCTGTGGGTATTACAGTGGTCAACGTTCTGAATATAGATACGACCGGTTGAGGCGCGTTCCTGCATCATCAGCGAGAACAGATCGACTGCTTTTACGCGCTGCTTGCGGATGCTGTCGTCTTTTTCATATTTGGTATACAGGCGCTCGAATTCTTCCTGATCGGCAAAAAACGCGTCGTACAGGCCCGGCACGTCGGACGGGCTGAACAGGGTGATTTCTTCACCTTTCAGCAGGCGGGTGTACATCAGTTTATTAAGCTGAACGCCGTAGTCCATATGACGTACGCGGTTGCCTTCCACGCCACGGTTGTTTTTCAGCACCAGCAGGCTTTCCACTTCCAGATGCCACATAGGGTAGAACAGCGTGGCCGCACCGCCGCGCACGCCGCCCTGAGAG
>NZ_DALZCD010000064.1:0-17356 GCF_031978025.1 Erwinia sp. | reverse complement strand
AGAAAGGAATACAGCCGGTATGGAACGCTTCGCCGCCGCGGATAGGGCTGCCCAGCGCACGGATGCGGCCAGCGTTGATGCCGATACCGGCGCGCTGGGAAACATATTTCACAATGGCGCTGGAGGTCGCGTTGATGGAATCCAGGCTGTCGCCGCACTCGATCAGCACGCAAGAGCTGAACTGGCGGGTCGGGGTACGCACGCCGGACATAATCGGCGTCGGCAGGGAAATTTTAAAGGTGGAAATCGCGTCGTAAAAACGTTTTACGTAATCCAGACGCGTCTCACGTGGATAGCCGGAGAACAGGCAGGCCGCCACCAGAATATAAAGGAACTGCGCGCTTTCGTAGATATCGCCACTCACGCGGTTCTGCACCAGATATTTGCCTTCCAGCTGCTTAACGGCAGCATAAGAGAAGTTCATATCGCGCCAGTGGTCGATAAAGCCGTCCATCTGCTCGAACTCTTCCACGCTGTAATCTTCCAGCAGATGGCGATCGTATTTACCCAGATCGACCATGTGCTTCACCTGATCGTAAAGCTTCGGTGGCTCAAACTGGCCGTACGCTTTTTTACGCAGGTGGAAGATAGCCAGACGCGCGGCCATGTACTGATAGTCCGGCGCATCGCGAGAGATCAGGTCGGCAGCGGACTTAATGATCGTCTCGTGGATGTCGGAGGTTTTGATGCCTTCGTAAAACTGAATATGGGAACGCAGTTCAACCTGAGAGACGGAAACGTTTTGCAGACCTTCTGCAGCCCAGTCAAGCACGCGGTGGATTTTATCCAGATTGATGCGTTCGGTGCGGCCATCGCGTTTAGTGACAAGCAGGCTCTGATTCATGTGGCGTTTTTATCCTGTCCGTGAGATCGAAAATATCCCCCGTTTATACACAGACTGCTCAGGTGTGAGTAACTCTGTGGATAAACACTATATATAGGGGGTGGATGAAGTATTGATAACAATATGGTGGTTATTTTAGTAATTTCTGCGATCTTAACAAGCCTTGACGCAGCGGCAATTTTACTGATCGCAGGCTGGCCGTTTTCCTAAGTCCGCGTTTCTCAAGGCCCTGGGTCCATGTCAACAGGGCGAGAAAATTTTTCTTATTTTTCCTGACCGCGGGATCTTTGTGCACCCTTGATTCACCGCCCTTTTTTTTGGACAAAAAGTATACTTCAGATGCGGAAAAGATCCTGGATAATGGTGAAAAAAGCGACTTATGCACGAATTAAATTTCAGGCGGCCAGCGATAAGAAAATCCGATAAAGGTGGAGGGGGAAAAAAGTGCGGTAGGCGAAATGGCGACAGGCCGCGCAGGGCCAGAAAAAATTTCCCTTAAGAAACAGTGTTCTTAAGGGAAGGGGCCTTATTGCGCAGGGCGGTGGGTATGGACCATGTAATTTACGTCCACGCCTGGTGCCAGCTTGAATTTGTTCGTCAGCGGGTTGTAATGCAGGCCAATCATGTGGCGCTCGCGCAGCGACGTTTCATCTACCCAGTTCAGCAGTTCGCCAGGACGGATAAATTTTTTAATATCGTGGGTGCCGCGCGGCACCATACGCAGCACATACTCCGCGCCAACGATCGCCATCAGCCAGGATTTGCTGTTGCGGTTAAGGGTGGAGAAAAAGACTTCTCCGCCGGGCTTCACCAGCTTCGCACAGGCATGCACTACCGAACGGGGATCCGGCACGTGTTCCAGCATCTCCATACAGGTCACCACGTCGTACTGACCGGCAAACTGCTCCGCGTGCTCTTCAACGGTTTGCTGAACGTAATCGACCTTAACACCGCTTTCCAGCGCGTGTAAGCGAGCAATTTCCAGCGGTTCCGCGCCCATATCCAGACCGGTAACCTCGGCACCTTCACGCGCCATGCTTTCCGCCAGAATGCCGCCACCGCAGCCCACGTCCAGTACCTTTTTGCCGAACAGGCCGTCGCTGTGTTGCGCAATATAGCCCAAGCGCAGCGGATTAATACGGTGCAGCGGTTTAAACTCGCCTTCCAGATCCCACCAGCGCGAGGCGACAGCCTCGAACTTGGCGATTTCCTGATGATCCACGTTAGCCGTGGCGCTGTTTTGCTCTGCCTTCATTGTTTCTTACTCCCTGGAAGTTTGGCTTCATTATACATCTTTCCGCAGGCGAGCGGCCGACAGGATAAAAGCGCGTGATTAAAGCGGACGGAACGACGCTTTCCGTTCACCACAGAGCCTAAAGGTGATATACTTTCGCACCTTTAAATCCGGGTATAATTTAGAAGGAAAGCGCCTCCATGAGTGACCTGGCCAGAGAAATCACACCGGTCAATATCGAAGAAGAGCTAAAGAACTCTTACCTTGATTATGCCATGTCGGTCATCGTTGGCCGTGCATTGCCAGACGTCCGCGATGGCCTGAAGCCAGTCCACCGTCGCGTGCTTTTTGCCATGAACGTGCTGGGCAATGACTGGAACAAACCTTATAAAAAGTCAGCCCGTGTTGTCGGCGACGTTATTGGTAAATATCACCCGCATGGTGATACCGCCGTGTATGACACTATCGT
Organism: Erwinia sp.; assembly: GCF_031978025.1. Lineage (NCBI taxonomy): Bacteria > Pseudomonadati > Pseudomonadota > Gammaproteobacteria > Enterobacterales > Erwiniaceae > Erwinia > Erwinia sp. The sequence goes on along the minus strand of NZ_DALZCD010000064.1, from coordinate 14,809 downwards.
GCGTATGGCGCAGCCTTTCTCGCTGCGCTACATGCTGGTAGACGGCCAGGGTAACTTCGGTTCCGTTGACGGCGACTCCGCCGCGGCAATGCGTTACACCGAAGTGCGCATGTCAAAAATCGCTCACGAGCTGCTGGCGGATCTGGAAAAAGAAACCGTCGACTACGTGCCGAACTACGACGGCACCGAGCAGATCCCGGATGTGATGCCAACCAAAATCCCGAACCTGCTGGTTAACGGCGCATCGGGCATTGCCGTGGGCATGGCGACCAACATTCCGCCGCACAACCTGACGGAAGTGATCAACGGCTGCCTGTCCTATATCGAAGATGAGAACATCAGCATTGAAGGGCTGATGGAACACATCCCGGGGCCGGACTTCCCGACCGCTGCCATCATTAATGGCCGTCGTGGTATCGAAGAAGCCTACCGTACGGGACGCGGCAAAATTTATATTCGCGCGCGTGGCGAAGTGGAAGTGGATGCCAAAACCGGCCGTGAAACCATCATTATTCATGAAATTCCTTATCAGGTGAACAAAGCTCGCCTGATCGAGAAGATGGCAGAGCTGGTGAAAGAGAAACGTCTGGAAGGGATCAGCGCGCTGCGCGATGAATCCGATAAGGACGGGATGCGCATCGTGGTTGAAGTGAAGCGCGATGCGGTGGGTGAGGTGGTGCTGAATAACCTCTACTCGCTGACCCAGCTGCAAACCTCTTTCGGTATCAATATGGTGGCGCTGCATCAGGGCCAGCCGAAGATCATGCCGCTGAAGGATATTCTGGAAGCCTTCGTGCGTCACCGCCGCGAAGTGGTGACGCGCCGCACCATTTTTGAGCTGCGTAAGGCTCGCGATCGTGCGCACATCCTTGAAGCGCTGGCCATTGCGCTGGCTAACATCGATCCTATTATTGAGCTGATCCGTCGTGCGCCAACGCCTTCGGAAGCCAAAGCGGGTCTGGTGGCACGTCCGTGGGAACTGGGTAACGTTACCGCCATGCTGGAACGCGCCGGCGACAACGCGGCTCGTCCGGAGTGGCTGGAAGAAGAATACGGCATTCGCGACGGCCAGTATTACCTGACCGAACAGCAGGCCCAGGCGATTTTGGATCTGCGTCTGCAGAAGCTGACCGGCCTGGAGCACGAAAAGCTGCTGGACGAGTACAAAGAGCTGCTGGAGCAAATTGCCGAGCTGATTCGCATTCTGGAAAGCGCCGAGCGCCTGATGGAAGTGATCCGCGAAGAGCTGGAGCTGGTGCGTGACCAGTTTGGCGACAAACGCCGCACGGAAATCACCGCCAACACCGCTGATATCAATATCGAAGATCTGATCAACCAGGAAGATGTGGTCGTCACTCTGTCGCATCAGGGCTACGTAAAATATCAGCCTCTGACGGATTACGAAGCGCAGCGTCGCGGCGGCAAAGGCAAGTCGGCCGCCCGCATCAAGGAAGAAGACTTTATTGACCGTCTGTTGGTGGCTAACACCCACGATACGATCCTCTGCTTCTCCAGCCGTGGTCGTCTCTACTGGATGAAGGTTTATCAGCTACCGGAAGCGAGCCGTGGCGCACGTGGACGCCCTATCGTCAACCTGCTGCCGCTGGAAGCGAACGAGCGTATCACCGCTATTCTGCCGGTGCGTGAGTATGCAGAAGGCTGGAACATCTTTATGGCGACCGCCAGCGGCACCGTGAAGAAAACCGCGCTGACCGAGTTCAGCCGTCCACGCAGCGCCGGTATTATCGCCGTCAACCTGCGTGAAGACGATGAGCTGATCGGCGTGGCTCTGACCAACGGCAACGATGAAGCGATGCTCTTCTCTGCGGCGGGTAAAGTCGTGCGCTTCGCCGAGAGTGCAGTGCGTGCGATGGGCCGTACCGCCTCGGGCGTGCGCGGCATCAAGCTGGCGGAAGGCGATCGTGTTGTTTCGCTGATTGTGCCACGTGATGATGGCGCTATCCTGACGGTAACGCAGAACGGCTACGGTAAGCGTACCGCTAACAGCGAATATCCGACCAAGTCTCGTGCGACTCAGGGCGTGATCTCCATTAAGGTCACCGATCGCAATGGTCCGGTTATCGGCGCGGTTCAGGTTGTCGACAGCGATCAGATCATGATGATCACCGATGCCGGCACGCTGGTGCGTACCCGTGTCTCTGAAGTCAGCGTGGTAGGGCGTAATACCCAGGGCGTCATTCTGATCCGGACTGCGGAAGACGAAAACGTGGTGGGTCTGCAGCGCGTGGCCGAACCGGTAGCAGAAGAAGAGCTGGATGCTATCGACGGTAGCGTGGCCGAAGGCGACGAGGACATTGCGCCGGAAGTGATTGAAGACGACGCGCCGGAAGGCGACGAAGAGGAGTAATCTCCCTCGTCTCAGGTGCTAAAGGCCGGTTCAGTGAACCGGCCTTTTTTATGCGCGGCGGAAAAGTCAGCAGGCCAGGTAAAATTAACGCCCGCAACCCGGCCGCCCCTCCTTTATACCGTAAGCTCCTTTACGCGATGGCCCGGATGAACCTGCCTGAAAGCGGGTCGTGCTGGCGCGAGAAAAGGGGGCTTTGATGCATCTTTGCTATTCCGCTAACGGTTATTCAGGAAAGTCTCAGGTTAGCAGCCTGTTTTACGCAGAAAACAGCGCGTTGAACGTACGGGTAACTGGCTTTTTAACCGCTCTGGCGGTACTGTAGCGGGATCGTATTTGTTACTCTGACCAGCCGCCACTGTAGGTTCCGTTTGAAATATTTAGTCTCGTTCAGAACAACGTTAAGGATCTCCCGCTATCTGTTCCGGGCACTGGCGCTGATGCTCTGGACGCTCGGCGCGCTGCTCACGACCTTTTATATTATTAGCGTGCTGCACGAGAAAGAAGCGCAGGTACGGCAGGAGTTTAACGCCAGCTTTGAGCAGGCGCAGTGGTACGTGCGGCATTCTGCCGACGTGACGCGTGAGCTGAAATATATTGCCGAAAACCGGCTGAACGCCTCCGCCAACGGCCTCAACGTGCTTAACGGCGTGTTCCCCGGTAAAACCGCACCGCCACAATTTTATCCGCTTTATTCTGACTCTGACTGCAGCGCCATGAGCGATGTCTGGCGCAATTCGCTGGAGTCCCTGAGCTATTTCCTGCACTACTGGAAAGCCAATTTCGCCTCGGCCTACGATCTGAACCGGGTGTTCTTTATCGGCGGCGAAAGCCTGTGCATGGCGGACTTTGGGGTCGGCAACGCCTCCGCCAATCGTGAGCGAGCACTGAAATCGCTGCACGAGCGCATTATGAAATACCGTAGCGGTAATGCAGAAGAGCGCAAAAACAGCATCTTCTGGGTCGCGCCTTCCAACCAGCCAGCCGTGGGCTACTACTATATGGTGACGCCGGTTTATGTCGCCAGCAAAATGACGGCGTTGCTGGGCATTGAGCAGACCCTCCGCCTGGATGATTTTGTGGTGCCGGGCAGCTTCCCGGTCAACGCCATGCTGCTGGATACCAATAATCAGCGCGTGCTGACTTCTTCCCGTCCGGGCGGTGCTGTCGCGCTGGACGATCTGCCCGACGACAGTATCTGGTTCGGCTATATCAACGGCTACAAACAGCTGGTGCTGAAGAAAAAGCTGGCGCCATCTTCCCTGACCATGGTCTATTCGGTGCAGACCAACGAAATGGTTGAAAAGCTGAAGATGCTGATCATCAACGCCATTTTGCTCAACGTCATCAGCGCCATTATCTTATTCACGCTGGCGTGGCTGTTTGAACGACGGATGTTTTTGCCGGCCGAAGATAATGCCCATCGTCTGGAAGAGCACGAGCAGTTTAACCGTAAAATCGTGGCTTCGGCACCGGTCGGTATCTGTATCCTGCGCACCAGCGACGGCACCAATATTCTCAGTAACGAACTGGCGCATAACTACCTTAGTATGCTCACCCAGGAAGACAGACAGCGCCTGACCGAAATTATTTGCGGCCAGCAGGTTAACTTTGTCGACGTGTTAACCGGCAGCAATACGAATCTCCAAATCAGTTTTGTTCACTCGCGCTACCGTAATGAAAATGTGGCGATTTGCGTGCTGGTGGACGTCAGCGCCCGCGTCAAAATGGAAGAGTCGCTGCAGGAAATGGCGCAGGCCGCCGAGCAGGCCAGCCAGTCGAAATCCATGTTCCTGGCCACGGTCAGCCACGAGCTGCGCACGCCGCTGTACGGCATTATCGGTAACCTCGATCTGCTGCAAACCCGCGCGCTGCCGAAAGGCGTAGAGTCGCTGGTGACGGCGATGAACAACTCCTCCAGCCTGCTGCTGAAAATCATCAGCGATATTCTCGACTTCTCTAAAATTGAATCCGAGCAGCTGCGTATAGAACCACGTGAGTTCGCGCCGCGCGAGGTCATCACCCATATCGCTTCTAACTATCTGGCGATGGTGGTGAAAAAACGGCTCACGCTCTGGTGCTTTATCGACAGCGACGTGCCGGTCACGCTGGATGGCGATCCGATCCGTCTTCAGCAGGTTATCTCTAACCTGTTGAATAATGCCATTAAGTTTACCCATACCGGCGGCATTATTTTGCAAGCCTATGTGAAAGAGGGCTATCTGGCTTTCCGCGTACGCGATACCGGCGTCGGCATTCCGGCCAGGGAGATTACCCGCCTGTTTGACCCGTTCTTCCAGGTAGGTACCGGCGTGCAGCGTAATTTCCAGGGCACCGGGCTGGGACTGGCTATCTGTGAAAAACTGATCAATATGATGGACGGCGATATTGAGGTCGACTCCGAGCCGGGGATGGGAAGCCAGTTTATCGTGCGTATTCCGCTCTATAACAGCAAGGTGAAAACGCCGCTGCGGCACGATGGCCTGGAAGGGAAAACCTGCTGGCTTGAAATACGCAACGACGCGCTGGCTGCTTTCCTGGAAAAACTGCTCGACGAGCACGGGCTGAAGGTACAGCGTCTGCATGAGCAAAGCCGCTGCGAGCCGGATGACGTGATTGTTACCGATTACGATTTCCAGACCCAGCAGGTGCATCGGGCAACCATTCGCTTCGACGGCAGCCACAATGATGGTCCCCAAGAGCTGTCACCAGGACGCTGGGTCTACGGCACGACCACGCCGCACGAGCTGCCCGCGCTGTTGGGACGTATTTACCGTGTTGAGGTGGAAATGCCTGACGCCTCGTCAGCATTGCCGGAAACGGCAGCAAAAGGCATCACTAACGACGATATTCTTATCCTGGTAGTGGACGATCATCCTATTAACCGGATGCTGCTTTCCGATCAGCTTGGCTCGCTGGGCTATCGTGTTAAAACGGCGCAGGATGGCGTCGATGCACTGAACGTACTGAGCCGCAACGAGATTGATATCGTCCTGACCGACGTCAACATGCCGAACATGGACGGTTACCGCCTGACGCAGCGTCTGCGCCAGTTAGGTCTGACTTTCCCGGTCGTTGGCGTAACGGCCAACGCCCTGGCGGAAGAAAAACAGCGCTGTATGGAAGCGGGCATGGACAACTGTCTCTCTAAGCCGGTTACGCTCGATACGTTACGGCAGACGCTGGCATTTTATGCAGACCGTGTCAGGAAAAGCCGGGAAGGGTAAAACGGGGAATAAAAAAAGCCTGGCGGATGCCAGGCTTTTAACCGAAGAAGCATAAAGCGGTCACCGACCGGCTTAGTCTTTATCTACCGGCATAGTACTGACGGACGAAAGATAGTTCAGCAGCGCGATATCGTTATCCACGCCCAGTTTCATCATCGCTGATTTCTTCTGGCTACTGATGGTCTTGATGCTGCGGTTCAGCTTCTTGGCAATTTCAGTGACCAGGAAACCTTCTGCAAACAGACGCAGTACTTCACTTTCTTTCGGTGACAAACGTTTGTCGCCATAGCCACCCGCGCTGATTTTCTCCAGCAGTTTAGCCACGCTTTCCGGCGTATACTTCTTGCCTTTCTGCAGGGCTGCCAGCGCTTTTGGCAGATCGGTTGGCGCGCCCTGTTTCAGCACGATCCCTTCAATGTCCAGGTCCAACACGGCGCTCAGAATTGCCGGGTTGTTGTTCATGGTCAGAACGATGATCGACAGGTCCGGGTAGTGGCGCTTGATATACTTAATCAGCGTAATACCGTCGCCATATTTTTCACCTGGCATAGAGAGATCGGTGATCAGAACGTTGGCGTCGAGCTTGGAGAGGCTGTTAATTAATGCTGTGGAATCTTCGAACTCACCGACAACATTGACCCATTCAATCTGTTCTAGTGACTTACGAATGCCGAACAGAACAATAGGATGGTCATCGGCAATAATTACGTTCAGGTTGTTCATATTATTGGTTACCTTGCTGCAGCAGTTCGTTGACGTAGCGGTCAATTTCACTGGTGGTATTTTTAATGTTTGAATTGTCACACTCGGTTATGTGCTGTTCTAACGTTTCACAAAGCTGCTTGCCTGGTGTCAAATTAAGCATGGCAAACACGCCCTTCAGGCGATGTGCAGTCTGAGCAAGCGAACTCAAGTCCCTTTCTGCTGCCTCATTATACAATCTCTTTACATCATCTGGTACTGTCTCAACAAACAGCTGGAAATAGCCTGGCGCGAACAGCTGCGCAGGCGTCTCTTCTTCTTCGGTCTCATCCAGGGCCAGCTGAAGCTCAATAAGCTGCAGCAACGCATCCTGCATAGCGCTGCTGATATTGAAGTTCACCCTGAAGCGATCGCGGGAAAGTGCGGTGTAGCCTGCCTCATCATCCGTCAACAGCAGCGACCATGCCGTCAGGTTGGTCGGGTCGTCCGTAACCAGCACATCGTGATCCTGTCCGGAAAAACGTTCATCCGGCGTAATACAGCTGGCGCCCCAGTTTTCCAGCTGGTGCACCACAATTTTTCTGACCTCGTCCACGTTAATATCAATTAACGCGGTCAGACCTTCCAGCAGCTTCTCTTCCTGAGCCTGCTGGTGTTCCTGCGGAGCATGAATCTGGATGTTATAACGCGTACCGATGTCAGGACGCGCGACAATTTCAAGGTGCCCGCCGAGCTGTTTACACAGCTGCTTACAGAGGAAAAATGCCAGCCCCGAAGCCTGACCAAAACGGTCAGAACTGGTTTCGCCGAGGAAAGGAAAATCGGTATTGCCCATCTCGTCCACCGTCAGCCCGGCACCGGTATCCACCATTTCAATCGCCAGCCGATCCGGCCGATCGGCAGGATGGCTGACTTCAATAGAGATGCGGCCCCAGCTGGTACTGGTAATCGAGTAGTGCAGTAGTGTGGTCAGGATTTTATAAATGGCGCGTCGATCGCCAAAGCGGTTTTCGTCACTGTTCAGACGGTTACTGACCACCAGCTTCAGCCCCTTACGCCGTAGCGAGGGGAGGGCCTCCGTCACCAGCTCATCCAGTACGCTTTGCAGATTGAACGCCTCGGCATCCGGCGCCCAATCGTGCGTTTCCAGGCGGTTCAGCAGCACGATATCATCCACCAGTCGGCGCAGCGCCTGCGCTTCCTGCAATGCCTCTTCCAGCTGTTCGCCCGGCTGTGCCGATTCGATAGCCTGCAGGTGGCCGATCACTTCGCCCAGCGGTCGGTTCAGCGCATGACCCAGATTCTGCAGCAGCTGCTGGCGCGTCTGGTGGCTTTTATCCAGCACCTGCTGTGCTTTTTGCAGCTTTTTATTTACCAACAGCTCGCGATCCTGATCGCGCATCATAAACAGCTGCGTACTGGGCGCCAGCATGCTGCGTGCGTGGCGGATCTCATAAACTTCATTGTTTACGGTAGCCTGAAGCACGCCCTGATGCTGATCGGACATATTAATAATCTTTTGCAGATTCAGATGCGGCAGCAGATGCTCGGCAATTTTGTTGCTGATAATGGTACGGTTGCTGGCAAAATCATAGACCAGCAGGCCAACCGGCAGGCTGGCGACAATTTCTTCGTTAAGTACACGCAGCGACTCCAGTTCGGCACTCTGATTTTCGCTGGGACGCAGCGACTGCTGGCGCAGCAGAAACAGGCCAGCCAGTGACAACAGCAGCAGCACAAAGTTTGCCAGTAACGGCCACAGCAGGTTACGCAGCGTATCGGCAAACAGGCCGAGGATAGGCACGCGATACACCAGCTGCAGCGGCGTGCTGGCCAGCGAGGCTGCGATCTCTATATTGGGGTTAAGCAACGTCACTTTAGTACTGTGCGTGCCGTCGTCATCCACGCTGCGGTTGGGGCTGGTGCCGGTCATATCCTGCTTCAGCTGGAAGTTTTCCAGCGGCATGTTTTGCGGGATAAGATCGTTAATCGGCAAATCAAAGGCCACTATGGTGGCCAGATGGCCCGGCTGGTTAAAGGTTGTGCGCACGGTAAAATAGTGGTCATTCTGCCAGGTAAAGCGGCGCAGGGGGGAAAAGCTCTCACGCTCATCCAGCGCGTTGGCCTGCTGAAGCATTTCCGCACGGCGCGCGTCGACAATAGTACTGATGGCACTTTCTTTATAGCGCGTCGCCATATCTTTTAACGGCAGCGTAGAAATCAGGATCAGGCTGTTATCCTGCCCGTTAAGAAAATACATTGACCAGGTACTGTTCTCAGACCCCCACAGCGTATCCAGATAGTTGGACATGCGCAGCGTCATATCCAGCGTACTGCTGTCATGGGAGCCAAATATCAGCGCCTCGGTCTTGCGACGGGTTTTCTCAAGATAATAAACGTCGGGGCGCAGGCGGGTTTCCTGCAGGCTGTTTGGCGGCGAGCCGGCGGCATTGGCCGCAAGATTTTCATAAATCTGCCAGGTAGCGAACCGGTAGGTGTCGATACGCTTTTGCATATCGTGAGCAATGTCCGCCATCGCGTAGCGTTTATCGGTCAGCCAGGCGTTAACAGCGTTGTGGATCATAAATCCCGATGCCAACAGCAGCACCAGGATGAACATCACGAAAAAGCGCGTGACATTACCCGAAGTCAGTGGAAATTTGTAGGGCATCATAGCCGTGGAACCCCAGTTAACGAGCCATCAGTCAGGCACAGGTAAAGGCAAGTCGCGAACGAAAGGCCGGTCGATACAACGGAAGGCGGGCAGTCACTGCCAGACGATCCACGCGGGCGCAAAGGGCGGTTGTCCGGCCACGCGTGCGCGACCTGGGAAAGTGCGTGGGGCGCTGCCAGCGCGCGTGCGGATCTGGCGTCCTGAATCGTCATAGGTTCCGTTAATAGCTTGTCGCAGTAAACACTACTTTTTATCACATTCCGCCAAATTAAAGAAGAACATGCCACAGGCAAGACGCAGATTATAACGTGACGGAACCATAGCAACGCGGGCGTTTGTGTTAAATAACCTGAAAAAATGACGCTATTAATCAAATATTGAGGTTAAAGGCGATTTTACAGATAACTCCTGGTTGCCAGTACGCCATCCCTCTTTAATCCAAAGTGCTGGTTAAAGATAAAAAATTCATCTTATTGCGCGTCGGTCAGGTCATTCTGGGTTGGTGCTTTTTTACGCAGCTCAAGCGGTTTGTGCCCGCCATTTTCCGCCAGTGATGATGGAAAACTCTCCTCGCTCAAAAAAAAATCCTGCCCGAAAGTGCGACCTTCTCTGCAGGGAAAGTTACATCTTTTACACTTTCTTAAAAATAATTCCTTAAGGCAAATCAATTTATTAACAAATTATCTCATCAATTTTTCTTGATATTTGACAGGCGGCGTCAACGTGAACTAAGTCAAATTATCAGTGATTTTTATCCTGACGATAAATAATAATCATCTCATAAGGCAGGTTTTTTCTTACTATCAAAAAGAGAAAAGTGAAAAAAAATAGTGAGTCAGAGCCTTTTTTTAGCGTATTTTTGCCTTTTTTAGCCGGTCCGACAATGCCGCCTCACCAGGTGACACCGCCTGCCTTCGGGTAAGGCGACCTATTGCTTTGCGCGCAAAACTGAAGGTTTACTTCATGTTTGCGCGCGAAATATCTCATACCTGGTGTACAAGAGGCGACTATGGCTCAGCTTACTGATGGCAGCATTGAAATACTTTCGCGCGACGATGGCAGCATTCTTTCTCAGATCGCAGCAGGGAACTCCAGCAAGCCCATCCTGTTGAATCAGCCCAGCGTAGTGCGTATTCATGGAACCCGCGCCATGGTGAGCGAGTTCGAGCGCCAGGGTAACGATCTGATCGTTCATATGCGTGACGGCAGCGTTAAACACTACCAGCAATTCTTCTTTGATGACGTTGATGGCGATCACAGCGAACTGGTTTTTGATGATGGCGTCAATCCCCCTGAGCATGCGCTTTTCCCGGTCACTAACGAATTTGCCGATGCGCAGGCGACCATGGCGATTACGCCACAGTATGAGTCGCTTGGCTCAGTGGAACCGCTACTACTGGCTGATACCGGCGCCACGACCGGTGTGGTCACGGCGGCGGGTATTGGCGCACTCGGCCTGGGTGCGGCAGGGGTTGCCGCACTGGCGGGCGGCGGCGGAGGTGGCGGTGGCGGTGGCGGGGGTGATGCACCGGCGGTGACGCCCTCACTTACCGTTAATCCATTAACCGGTGACAACGCTCTGTCCGCAGCGGAGAAAAATGCAGATCAGACGCTGAACGGCACCACCAGCGGGGCTGAAGCGGGTAATACAGTCACCGTTGTGCTTAATGGCGTGACCTATACCACCACCGTCGCTACAGACGGCAGCTGGAGTATTACTTTACCAGCCGCCGCCCTGGCCGCTTTACCCGCAGGCAGTAATACGCTGACCGTCAGCGTGATCAATAACGCAGGCGCTACGGCCACGACCTCTGATACTTTCACGGTGGAAGCGGGTGCGGTCACACCAACCACGCCTTCCATTGCGGTCGCCGCTTTTGCGGGCGATGACGTGCTGGATAATAGCGAGCAGCAGCTACCGCAGACCATTAGCGGCACCACCACCAACGTGCAGGCGGGCCAGACCGTTACCGTCACCCTGAACGGCCAAACTTACACCGCCACGGTGGACGGCAGTGGCGCATGGAACGTGGCCGTTCCGGCTACCGCTGTGCAGGCGCTGGCGGCGGGCACTACCACGATTACCGCTACCGTCACGGATGCAGCAGGAACGACGGCGACGACCACTCACGATTTTACCGTTAACGCATCAACGACCGTACCGACCATTGCGGTCGCCGCTTTTGCGGGCGATGACGTGCTGGATAATAGCGAGCAGCAGCTGCCGCAGACCGTTAGCGGCACCACCACCAATGTGCAGGCAGGCCAGACCGTCACCGTCACCCTGAACGGCCAAACCTATACCACCACGGTGGACGGCAGTGGCGCATGGAACGTGACCGTTCCGGCTACTGCAGTGCAGGCGCTGGCGGCGGGCACCACCACGATTACCGCTACCGTGGCTGACGCAGCCGGTACAGCAGCCAACGCCACACACGACTTCACCGTTGCAGCTACCGCCGTCGGCACTATCAGCGTCGACACGCCGAGTGGCGACGGCTATCTCAGCATCACCGAAGCGCAGTCCGATCTCACCGTTTCCGGTTCCTCCGCCGGTTTGCCTGCCGGAACCGTGCTCCGGGTATCCCTGGGGGGACGCGAGTACACCGCCAGCGTGGCTACAGACGGCAGCTGGAGCGCGACTGTCCCGGCTGCCGATCTGCAACAGCTGACGCAGGGGCCGAATTTGGTTATCGCTTCGACCACGCTGGCGGACGGTACCGTAGTACAGAACAGTACGGCCGCTTCCCTTAACGTTATTACCACCGAGCCGAATGCCGGGCTCGACGTGCCTTTCGGCGACAGCGTGATAAAAGGAAGTGAGACAGGAACGGATCAAACGCTGACGGGTAATACTGGCGTAACGGGTGCCGGGCAGTCAGTAACCGCGACGATAGGCGGCACGGACTATATCGGCACGGTTAATAACGACGGCAGCTGGAGCGTGACGCTACCGGCAGGTTCCTTGCAGAATCTGCCGCAGGGCAGCAACGATCTCACCGTAGTCGTGACCGATCCCGCAGGCAACAGCAGCACTGCAACCACGCCGGTCAACGTGGCGACCGCTGCGCCAGCGCTCAGCGTTACGCAGCCGGATTCGCCGCTGAATCAAAACGATGTGGCGCAGCCGCTGAGCCTGAGCGGCATCAGCGCCGACAGCCAGAGTGTTACCGTCACGCTGAATGGCGTGACCTACAACACCACTATTAATCCGGACGGCAGCTGGAACGTTAATATTCCAGCTTCCGATCTGCAACAGCTTACTGACGGTGATTACACCCTGGGCGTGGTGGCTACCGATCGCTACGGCAACAGCACTACGCAAAGTTTCCCGCTGGCCGTAGACGCTACCCCGCCAACGGCGACGGTTAATCCGCTGGGCGGTGACGGCTATGTTAACGCGGGCGAAGCCGGTCAGCCGCTGGTGATTACCGGCACCACGCAGCCGGGCAGCACGGTGCTGGTGCGTTTTGACAGCGTGGACGTGCCTGCGACCGTCGATCGCACTACCGGCGCCTGGACAGCGACACTGAGCTCAGACAGCCACGCCGCTATTGCTGACGGTGCCTACGTCGTCACGGTGGTGGCCACTGATGCGGCCGGTAATACCAGCGAGACCTATACCACGGTCACTTATGCGACGACCACGCCGGTCGTAACGGTTAATCAGCTCACCGCCGACGGTTCGCTAAATAGCGCGGAAGTGGCGGTCGACCAGGTACTGACCGGTAGGGCCACCAATGTCACGGCGGGCAGCCCCGTTACGCTGACGCTGGCGGACGGGACCGTGCTGACCGGCACCACTGAGCCTGGCGGCGGCTGGAACATTACGCTGCCTGCGGCCACGCTGGCGGCCCTGGCAAACGGTACGCAGAGCTACAGCGTCAGCGTCAGTGATGCAGCGGGAAATACCGGCAACAGAACCGGCAGTTTTACTGTAGCCGCAGATAATAGCGTGTCCGGGCTGGCTATTGCGCCAGTAAGCGGTGATAACGCTATTAATGCTGCGGAAGCGCAGTCGGACCAGGTTATCACCGGCAGCAGTGCCGGTCTGGCTGCCGCTACGCTGCTCACCGTCACTTTTAACGGCGTTGATTATGCCTCCGTGGTTAACGCAGACGGCACCTGGGCGGTAACCTTGCCCGCTGCCGCGCTGACCGGCATCGCCAACGGCAGCTACGCCGTCACTGTTACCGGTACGGACGCGGACAGTAATCCTGTCGCCAGCACCAACAACCTGACCGTACGTACTTCGTTTCCAGTAGCGGTGGTGGTTAACTCACCGTTTGGCGATGGCGTACTGAACGCGGCGGAAAGCACGACGGCGCAGACGCTGACGGGCAATACCGGCGTTAACTTCCCGGATCAGGCGGTGACGGTCACTCTCGGCGGCATAAGTTATTCTGCCATTATTGATACGCCTACCGGGGCGTGGACCCTGGCGCTGCCGCCATCGGCACTGGCGTCGCTTCAGAGCGGCACGGCCGATATTGTTGTTACCGTGACGGATTCGCTGGGCAACACGGCAACCTCCACCACGCCATTTACGGTAGATAATGCCGCGCCCGCGTTGAATGTCGCCACGCCGGCTGATAACGGCGTGATTAACGCGCAGACGCAGGACCAGCCGCTGACCGTGAGCGGCACGGCGGAAGCGGGCAGTACGCTCAGCGTGGTGCTGCAGGGCGTCACCTATTTGACCGGCGCGGATGCGGATGGCAACTGGAGCCAGACGATTGCGCCTTCGGTGCTGCAATCGCTGCCGGACGGTAAATATGATATTACCGTCACTGCTACGGACGCGAACGGTAACCAGGCTGTCTCGCTGACGCCGATCACGCTGGATACGGTTGCACCAGCGTTGACCATTGCGCCGGTTTCTGGCGATGGTTATCTGAACGTGGGGGAACACGACGCGGCGCTTAGCGTCGCAGGCACGGCAGAGGCGGGCGCGGCGATTGCGGTCAGGCTCAATAACGTGACCTACAACACCGTCTCTGACGCTAACGGTAATTGGAACGTCAGCGTGCCGGCTACCGACGTCAATGCGCTGACGGACGGCACTTATTCGGTTAGCGTGCAGGCGACGGACAGCGCGGGGAACGCGACATCCAATCTGCAACCGTTAACGGTAGTGGCGAGCGATGGCGCTCAGCCAACTATTGCCGTAGACGCCTTCACGGGCGACGGCGTGCTGGACGGCGCAGAAAAAAATCTTAATCAGCTGGTCACCGGCACCACGACTAACGTACAGACGGGCCAGCCCGTCACTCTGACCATGAACGGCGCACAATATACCGGCACTGTCCAGGCGGACGGCAGCTACAGCGTGCTGGTTCCGGCCTCGGCCTATTATGCATTGGCTAACGGTGCGCAAACCTTCACCGTCGATGTGGCCGATATCGCAGGCAATCCGGCCACGGCGACCAGCAGCTATGCTATTGATAATACCTTCGGCGCTATCGCTATTGGCGCTATCAGCGGCGATAACGCCATCAACGCCGCTGAAGCGCAAAACCCGCTGGTGATCCACGGCAGTACCCGCTTCGTCGCTTTTGGCGCGCGCATCCTGGTACGCTTTAACAATACCAATTATGAAACCACCACCAATAACGATGGCAGCTGGAATGTGACCGTTCCCGCCAGCGCCTTGAGCACGCTTCCGGGGGGGAACCAGACGGTTACGGCGACGGCGACCGATATCAACGGTAACGAGATCGCCACCACGCAGAGTCTGAATTCTGCCGTCAATCCTGACTTCGCCGTGACGCTTAACGAGCCGTTTATCGATGGCTCGCTGAACGGAGCGGAAGCGCTCAGAGATCAGTCTCTTTCCGGGAC
>NZ_DALZCD010000063.1:0-18262 GCF_031978025.1 Erwinia sp. | reverse complement strand
CTTTTAGCGCGGCCCGGTTGAGCAGCGCGCGGTCATACAGATGCAGAACAAATACCGGGGTGTCGGGCGCCGCCTCGTTAATTTCATCCAGCGTCGGCATGCGGCGCTCGGCAAACTGGAACTCCGTCCAGCCCCCAATCACTCTGACCCACTGCGGTGACGGCGTGCGCAGCGCCTGTTCCTTCAGCATCCGAAGCGCATCAGACACGGAAGGGACACCTTCCCAACGCAGTTCAAGGTTGTAGTTCAGCCCACCGCGGATCAGGTGCAGATGCGAGTCATTCAGGCCCGGAACGGCAGTGTGGCCCTTCAGGTCAATAACTTTGGTGCCTTCGCAGTGATGCTGCATAACGTCAGTCAGGCTGCCTGCTTCCAGAAACTTACCGTCGCGGATGGCCACCGCATCTGCAACAGGGTTGGCACGATCGACGGTGTGAAATCGACCATTAGTGAGAATGACGTCGGCTTTACCAAGGGTAACCATAGGAGCTCCTGAAGAGGGAATGTCCGCAGCGGGAATCACCACTGCGCACAGATATTTCCTGCCGTAAAGCAGGCTATTGGGATGGCGAGATTATGTTCAGGAGCTTGGGAAACCGTCTAGTTATACAAAGGGATAATATACGTTCGTATAGTTATACCTATAGATAATAGTTTGAAAATAAAAAGGTTCTTACACTGTTTCCAGACAGTTACCCGGCGTGACGACGGCAAGCAGCACAAGGCTTGCTGGTTAGCAGGGATGCAGTTGATTCACCGCCGTTAACGCTTTCTACGACCTTAGCAACCTTAACCTCAATGGGCAAAAACATGACTAATCGTAAACTTGAAGTACTGACGCCGCAGAACTGCCAGATCATTTTTATCGACCAGCAGCCCCAGATGGCTTTTGGCGTTCAGTCAATTGACCGTCAGGTGCTGAAAAATAACGTTGTGGCGCTGGCGAAAGCGGCCAGGGTTTTCAATATTCCGACCGTACTGACCACCGTTGAGACCGAAAGCTTTTCTGGCCACACCTTCCCGGAGCTGCTTGATGCATTACCGGGGCAGGATATTCTTGAGCGCACGTCAATGAACTCCTGGGACGATCAGAAAGTCCGCGATGCACTGGCGGCCAACGGCAAGCAAAAGATCGTGGTTTCCGGTTTGTGGACCGAAGTCTGCAACAACACCTTCGCTCTGTGCGCGATGCTGGAAGGGGATTACGAAATTTACATGGTTGCTGATGCATCAGGCGGCACCACCAAAGAAGCGCACGACTTTGCTATGCAGCGCATGATCCAGGCTGGCGTGATCCCGGTAACCTGGCAGCAGGTGATGCTGGAGTGGCAGCGTGACTGGGCGCACAAAGAGACCTATAACGCCGTTATGGACATTGCCAAAGAGCATTCAGGTGCTTACGGCATCGGCGTTGATTACGCCTATACCATGGTACACAAAGCACCTTCGCGTCAGAAAAGCGAGCATCGTACTCTGGCTCCGGTGCCTGCGCCGGTACGTTAATGGGTCCGGCTGGCTCTTCTCAGGGCCAGCCGGCCATGAGTGAAAGGAGGGCCTGTGGGGCCTTTATTAATTTCTCTGGGTGCAGGTGCGCTGATCGGTTTACTGTATTCGCTGCTCAGGGTGCGCTCTCCGGCTCCGCCTGCCGTGGCGCTTGTGGGCCTGCTGGGGATGGTCATCGGCAGTACGCTGGGCGGTAAACTGCTGAACCCTGTCTCAACCGTCCGGACACCGTCTGGCATGCAAACTCAGGCGACAGCAGAGAAGCGCTCCTCGCCCCCATCCCTCGTAAAACAGGCAGGCTGAATATGGTAAAGGCATATGCTGTTTCGCTGGCAGCAGGCGTTCTGGCTGGCATTATCTATGCCATTCTGGACGTCAATGCGCCGGCTCCGCCGATTGTGGCACTGGCGGGCCTGGCAGGTATGCAGATCGGCGAACATATTATCCCGTTGATGACGCGGCTGATTAAACGCCAACCCGTTAACCTGCGCTGGTTTCGCCATGAATATCACCATAAAATCGGCGATAACCCACCGTCTTCAGGCGACTAACTCTTCTAAGGAAGCGCCTCCCGGTGCTCTGGCTTTATTTAAGGAACATAGCATGCAGCTGCCGCAGCGCATCGTCGTTGTTGATGATGAACGTTCTGTCCGCACTGGCCTGGCCAACCTGCTCCAGTCTGAAGGCTATCTCACTGATGCCTTCGAGTCGGCAGAATCTCTTCTCGGTAATGAAGCAGCGATGGCGACGGCCGCGCTTTTCATTATTGATGTGCAGCTGAAAGGCATGGATGGTTTTGAGCTTTTCATCCATCTTACCCGGCGGCTTGAGAAGCCGCCGGGTATTATTATTTCCGGTAATGGCGATGACAGCATGTTGCGGTATGCCTTCGATCTGGGCGCCATTGCGTTTTTGCCAAAACCTATCGAAATTGATATTTTGTTTGAACATATCCGTCAGGAGTTCTCCTCAAAGGCCGCCCCTCAATGAGTACGGATCCGCAAGCGTTGAATACCGCAGAAAGCAGTGAAGTGGTGCTGTCAGAAGATATTGTTTTCAGCCAGCTGGCGCAGGAAGGGGATATCGACTGGCTTTTGTGCCGGCACGCCACCACGGGTGAAACCTTCGTGCTGGCCACCGCGGCCAGTGAAGCCTCGGTTTTTCAGGTCACGCAACTGCTTAAAAACGAATATGCCCTTCGCGCCAGCCTGGCGGAAAGCTGGGCCGTGAAGCCTCTGCGGCATACCCTGTTTAAGGGACGCTATGCGCTGCTCTACAAACCGTTTAATTACCGTACGCTGGCGGACGTGCTTTGTACGCCGCCCGGCAGCATCCCTGAATTTCTTGGCCGCGCTACCATGCTCTGCCATGCGCTGGGCATGGCGCATCAGCAGGGGCTGGTCCACGGCGACATCAAGCCGGCAAACTTTTTTTATGATGATGAGGGGGCCGTTTATCTGGGCGGCTTTGGCCTGTCATTCATCGATAATACTTTACTTCACTCTTCCCGACTGCCGGCTGCAGGGGGAACGCTTGCCTACATGTCTCCCGAACATACTTCCCGTTCTGCCCATCCCGTCAGTCGCATAAGCGATCTGTACAGTCTCGGGATCGTGCTTTATGAATTGTTGACCGGCAGGCTGCCCTATGGTCGTGCTGAGGGCAGACATGCTGAATGGGTGCATCATCACATCGCCTCCGAAGCGTTACCGCCTCACCATATACGCCCTGAAGTTCCGCTCGTGCTGTCATCAATCGTGCTCAGGCTGTTGGCCAAATCGCCGGAATACCGCTATCAGACGGTAGAGGGCGTCCTCGCCGATCTTGGCCGGTGTGCGGGAACGCTGATGCCGGACGGTCTCATTGCGCCTTTCCCGCTGGGACTACAGGATGCCGGTTATGCCCCCGATGCCCAGTGCACAGACCATCCGCAGGCAGCGGCCATACTGGCGGCTTTTGATGAGGTCAGCAGCAGCGGCAAACACAGCCTGGTGGCAATAAGCGGCGCGCCCGGCGCCGGGAAATCTTCGCTGATCGGCTCCTCGCTCAAATTATTACGTAATAAGAAAGCACTGCTCACCGTGGTGAAGGCCGATCAGCACTCGCCCGTCCTGCCTTATGCCGTTTTTACCGCCGCATTCAGAACGCTGGTGCTGCATGTGCTGGGCCTTCCTGCTCAGGAAATGACGTACTGGAAAACGCATATCACGCACCTGCTGGGGGAATATGTCGGCCTGGCGGTAAATCTGGTCCCTGAGCTGGGCATTCTTCTCAGCCAAAAAGCAGCCGTTCAGATGCACCCGCATCCTCTTGATGCAAAAGATCGTTTCAATCTGGTTGCCTGCAACCTGGTAAAGGCGTTTACGGCCTCCGGATGCCCACTGGTGATGCTTATCGATGATGTGCACTGGGCCGATCGGGCCACGCTGCTTCTGTTACAGAATCTGCTGAGCTTAAGCGAAGATATTCCTCTGCTGCTGGTCATCACGTACCGGGACAGCGTCTCGCTGCCTTGTCCCACTATTGTCAGCAATCTGGACCGCATACGGGCCTGTGCCGCCCGCATTACCGATATCACCCCGGAACCGCTCTCAGAAAAAAGCATTGCGGACTGGCTTGCGGGACGCTTTCATACCCGCAGCGCGGCAACGGCTGAACTGGCTCAGGTCATCCACGAGAAAACGGCCGGTAACCCCCTGGCTATCCGTGAGTTTTTCCGCCAGGCCGTCCAGGACGGATTAATTACCCACCATGCGCCGTTAAAATGGACCTGCGACCCCCTGGCTCTTAAAAACTGCCACTACACCGCGAACGTTGCGGCCAGCGTTTTGCAGCACCTGACCTCGTTGCCGCTGCCCACACGGCTGCTTCTGGGCAGGCTGGCTTGCCTGGGAAGTGCCGGTGGGTTGGACGTATTGAGCAGAATAATCGCTGTGCCTGCGCCGGAGATAGAGCAAACGCTTTTGCCCGCCGTGACGGCCCGGCTGATAAAACTGAACAGAGCAGGGTATGCGTTCATGCATGACAGCATGCATGAGGCGGCGCTCAATCTTGTAAGCGAGGCGGACAAAGATGACTTCCACTATGCCGCAGCGCTGCATTACATTCACGCATCCAGCCTTGATGTAACCAACGCTTTGCTTTTCAGCGCGGCGCATCATTTGCTTGCCGTCAAAACGCTTTCCCTGCTTACCCCGGAAGCCACGAGATTTTGCCAGCTGCTGCTCAAAGCCAGCAGGCGCGCAAAAAATATCGGTGATTACGTTTCAGCGCTGCGCTATCTGCAAACTGCCCATTTGCTTAATCAGGGCGCGGGCAGGGCAGAGAGCGCCGAGTTTCTGCTTGAGGAAGCGGAGTGCGAATTTCTTAACGGTAATCTGCCTGCCGCGCTCGAATTAAGCGCAGCGATCCACGCTTTACCCGGTGACGTGGCGGACAAAGCGGAGGCTGCCTGTCTGATTGCTGAAATTCATATGCGTCAGTCGGACAGCAAGCTTGCGCTGGAAACGGCACTCTCCTGGCTTACCGTGTTTGGTATCCGGCTGAACCGCAGCCCGTCTCAGGAAGAGTGTGATGCGGCAAGGATGACCCTCAAGGAAGACGTAGGTAAAAATCCCTATACCCGTTTCCGTTCTCTGCCGCTGGTTAGCTGTAAAAACACCGCCGCCGTAATGAACCTGCTGGCGAGTGCCAGCACTTTTGCCGCCTTTATTAATCCGCCGCTGCACTTTATGATCCTGTGCAGGCTGCTTCATCTGACGATGGCGCGTGGCATAAGTGGGGCTTCCACGCTGGCGCTGTCCTGGTACGGTGTCGTGTGCGGCGATCGGTATGATGAATACAGCCGGGGCTTTGCCAGCACGCTTCTGGCGCGGGAGCTGGTCTATAAACATGACTTTGTCAGCTTTAAAGCCCGTACGCTGCTGCCCCTTGATCAGGTCAGCGTCTGGACGATGCCGCTAACGTATGCCATTGAACGGGCAAAAGCCGCTTTCGACGTGGGCGTGGAAACGGGCGATCGGACCTCAGCCTGCCTGGCGTTGCGTCATATCATTATGAACTCTCTTGCCCGGGGCGATCATCTTGACGGGATACAGACGTCCATCACCCACGGCATGTTGTTTGTCAAAAAGGCGCAGTACAGCGATGTTGAAGTAATCCTGAAGATGCAGCTGGACTACGTTCTTTTTTTGCGTAAGCCTGGGGACCATCCCTTCACCGGAAGCAACTTCCTCACGCCAGCGCTGGCGGTGGTTAAACCTGGCAATGCCGTCGAACCCATGTATCTGATGCAGTTTTGGTCTCATCTTTATAAGGGAATGGCGCACTTTTTCGCCAATGAATACGCAGAGGCAGAACGCTGGTTTAAAGGTGCCGCACCGTTTACCGCGCTTATTCCGGGGCATGTGCACATGCTCGATTTTCACCTTTACAGTGCGCTTTCCGTCACGATACCCCGACCGTCTGCATCAATGACCGCCCCCTTACGGCTGCAGTTAAAGCCGCACCTTGACCGGCTCGTGACGTGGTCAAATGAAAATGCAAAAACGTTTTCAGATAAGGAAGCGCTGCTGCGCGCGGAGCTGTTACGTCTTGAAGGCGAAACGGCGCAGGCATCGGAACAGTATGAGAAAGCGATCGTGCTGTCACGCGAAGGGCAGTTCCACCCTGTTAACGGGCTGGCCTGCGAGCTGGCCGCGCGTATGGCCTATGCCAGAGAAATGGCCTTTGCCGGAGATGCCTATATACAGGGCGCCATCGCAGCCTGGGATCGCTGGGGAGCAGGTGCTAAGGTTCGCCAGCTGGAGACGAATTATCCCACGCTTGCCTGCCATACGCCCCGGACTGCGCTGAGCACGGTATCGTTTGAGCAAAGCGCGGTTATCAACGATCTGCAAAGTATGGTGACCGTAATGCGTGCGCTTACGGAAGAAATCAATCTGGACCGGCTTATCCATATTTTGATGATGATGCTGGTAGAGCGCGCCGGGGCGCAGCATTGCATGCTGATCCGCCTGATTGACGGTAAGGTGCCCGAAATCCAGGCGAGAGCGTCCACGACTGCCGAAGGCGTTAAGGTCAGCCTTGTCCGGGCGCTACCGGTAGCCACCGACCTTCCTCTTTCGGTTCTTTCTGCAGTGATCCGGACCGGACAGGAAATTCGTACCGGTAAACCGGAGGTCTTTAGCCCGTTCAGTCAGGATAACTATCTGGTCGCATCCGGTGCTGCGGTCATGTGCGTGCCGATGTTCAGGCAGGCGCAGATGGTAGGCGTGCTTTATCTGGAAAATCGGCTGATGCCCGACGTGTTTACCGCCGATCACTCGCGGATAGTTTCCATGCTGGGGGCACAGGCTGCCGTCTCGCTGGAAACAGCCCGGCTGTATGCCGAGCTGGTGGATGAAAACATTCAGCGCCGCAAAATTGAAAAACAGCTGCGAGCCAGCCAGACCTCGCTAATGCTCGGGGAAAAAATCAGCCATACCGGCACCTGGCACTGGTACCTCGAATCCGACATTCAGTATATTTCTGATGAATATAAACGCATCATGGGGCTGCCTGCCGGGCAGGTCGCGACCTCCATGGCCGAATTCCAGCGGCGCGTGCATCCGGATGATATTGCCTGTCTCAGAGAGCTAATCGAAGCCAGCGTCCGCCAGGGCGTGACCATGCAGGCTGAATTCAGGATTATCCGGGACGATGGAGAGTGCCGTTATATCAAAGGGATCGGCGAACCAAATGAAAACTGGCCGGAAGTAGCAGAATATTTTGGTACGCTCACGGACATTACCGTACAGCGCCAGTCAGAGGATGCGGTCAGGATTGCTCAGGCGGAGCTGGCCCGCGTGGCACGCGCAACAACCGTTGGGCAGCTGACCTCTTCTATCGCCCATGAAATCAATCAGCCGCTCATGTCTATCGTGGCCAATGCCGGTGCCAGCCAGCGTTGGCTTAAGCATCACCCCGCGAATCTGGAAAACGCCAGTAAGAGCCTTGATGAGATCATTCATGAGGGGCGCAGAGCCGGTAATATTATTCGCGGGCTTCAGGCGCTTACGCGCAATCAGATAGCCCATTTTGCTCCGGAAAAAATGCACCGTATTACACGGGATATTATCGTGCTCTCTCGCCTCGAACTTGAGCGCCGTTTCGTCTCTCTTGAGGTAGACCTGAGCGCAGAAAATGACGCGGTCTTTTGCGAGAGCGTACAAATTCAGCAGGTCTTGCTTAACCTGGTGATCAACGCTATTGAAGCGATGGCAAATAATGCCGGGGCGCGTAATTTACGCATCGCTTCTTCACAACCCACGGTAAATCTCATCCGTATCGAGGTGGCTGATAACGGGATGGGGCTATCAGATGAAGTAGCAGAAAGGCTTTTTGAGTCCTTTTACACCACGAAAGCTGACGGCATGGGAATGGGGCTGACCATTAGCAAAGAGATAATTAAACGCCACGGGGGAGAGCTGCACGCCAGAAATCGACCGGATGGTGGAAGTCTGTTCTGGTTTACGCTGCCCGTTGAGGAAACGGCTTAAGTCTGAGAAGGCCCCGCCTTTTTCGGCGGTGGCTCAGGCGCACCGGCATCAGAGAGATTCTGCTCTCTTTGCCGGAGGCTTACATTTCATGCAGCAGCCCCAGTTTTTCCGCGGTCCTGACCAGTTCAGAGACCGAGCGAACCTGCATCTTTTCCATTACCCTGCGCTTATGCACTTTAGCCGTAATTTCACTGATCCCCATCTCCGCTGCAATCTGCTTATTCAGCAGGCCTCTGAGCACGAACTGCATCAATTCTTTTTCTCTGGGAGTTAATGAAGCGTATCGCCCGGTAAGTTCTACCTTTTCCTGCGAGATCGCAGCGCTTTTTTCTGAAAGCGCCAGCGCATCCGCGACGATACGCAATAAATCGTCCGGCATGACGGGCTTCGTCAGGAATTCAAACGCCCCGGCTTTCATTGCCCTGACCGTCACCGGAATAGTGCCATAGCCGGTTAGAAAAATGGTGGGAATAGCGTGGCCGCGAGCGGTAAGATTAACGGAGACGTCAAAACCATCCATGCCGGGCATATTCAAATCCACAATGAGACAGCAGGGCGCGGCATAGGCTGGCTGGTTAAGGAAATCGGAGGGACGAGTAAAAGCCGAGATGAGATAACCTTCAGAACCCAGAAGGTTTTTCAACGAATTGATAACGGATTGATCGTCATCGACCAGATAAATTGTTTTATCCATAAATACTCATTTTGATTCTTACGAATTCTGTTTTTGCAGGCAATTAAACATACCATGAAACGTTTACGTATAGAATCTGTCAGGCTCATGTTAAATGAGGCCTTTTTTCGCTGCCCGACATCTTATCGTGCATAAATTTAGCAGTAAAATACATCTCTGTACGGTTTATATACGCCTGTATTTAAATCGAAGCGGCAAAAATACCGTGAATTATTATTTTGAATAAAGATGGGAGCACAGAATTAGTTCCCTTACACAGCCGCCGCACGGCTTTATTCATTCTGTATTTATTAACGCCAGCCAGTATCTTGAAAGACGTTGCCGCTGCTTTGCGCGTCAGGCTTGCCAACCATGCACTACAAAAAGTTGGCCTACAGACTTCTATCGACAATAGGACGGTTCCGCGCCCGCTTTTCAGAAAAAGTCGCAGAGGACAACGCATTTGTCAAAGCGGACACTGAAATCAGAAACGAGGCAGACATCAGTTCGTTATGCTTACAGGGGACAAGCGACCAGCGGTGGTAAAAAATGAGGGACAGTCATCGGATGGAGCATCAAAGAGAACCTGCCCGCGTTGGTAAAAAACCGGAATTATTGATCGGATGGAACACCAAAGGAAAATGCTAAATTTGAAAGCGAAGACACTATGCGCGCCAATATTACTGACGATCTGCTGAAAGGGATTGCCAGACCTTACCGTCCAATCACCCGCGACGCGATAGACACAAGGCCAGTTTCAGCGCGCTGTATCCGACCATGACCTTAGGATCCCCGTAGTATGACATTACAACAAAGCTGTGGGGGCATATTTTCTGGCCCGATAATGCGTTGAAACGCACGATTTTTTATATGACAGAAAACTCTGCATAGGGTGGAAAAGAATATGAGCCTGATGCAGGGGCCGGGCCTGATGCTGGCAATAAATTTCCCGGTGATGGCCCCAAATACAGTGGTAGAGGGTGACTGCATTGTACGGGTTATAATAATGACAGCATCCGGCCGGATGAGAAAAATACCCTCGTAAAAGCATTCTGCCCTGCGTAAATCCTCCGCGCGCACTCCACCGTAACTGCCCCTTATTTTTCAGTTTTTATCTCATAAAAAGTAAGGATAAAACAATAATTTATGTGTGTCAGGGATGGGTGATGCAGCTTCATTTTTAGCTCTCCGGGGGTAAAAGAGGTTTTGTCAGATAATGCCTCTGTATCCCCTCATCCGGGAAATCTGGCAAGCTCATCTGAAGCTGATAGCCGTGCTTCACGTAAAAAGGCAACGCCTGGAAACTGAATGTATCAACCAGCGCATGCCTGCAGCCTCTTCGCTCTCCTTCCTCCTCGGCCGACTTCATCAGCATACTTCCTAACCCCATCCTTCTGGCTGCTTCGCTAACCCACAAATAATCAATACAGAGCCATAACCCTCTATTAATTGCAATCAGTCCGCCTGTCATTGCACCCGATTCGTTCCGGCTGTAAACGCCGAACTGACCCCATACCTGGGTATTAATGAACTGGTTGTTATAACCGCGCAGTCCACAAAAAAGCGCTTCACGGTCGGAGTCGGTAATTTCTGATGCTATCTCTATCTTCATATTTTCCACCTTAATTTACTGTCAGTAACTATATTGCCATTGGCCAGCAAAAGCGGGGAGTGCATATTGCTGTTGCTTAACAACCCTCTGAAACTGGCCAGTGGGGTGTAGGGGGAGGTAAAGCGATACCTTACTAAAAAGTGATTTCTGCTTCTCTACACTGGTCGCTCTGTGCCAGAAGCGGACGTTATTACACCGTCTTGTATCACAGTCCGGTCTCTCAGAGTAGGTATATATCCTTGAAGTGTAAAACTGATATTATGATAAGTCATAGTGGTTTTTAGACGGATTTTAATCTATTGCTCACTAAAGACAGAATGTGTTCCCAATACACAAGATAGCAGGGGACAACCTTAACGATTTGCGCAGTAAAACTAACGGATGCGGCAAGGCGGAGGGGTCTACAGCCAGAGACAAGGTCAGTGAGGTAGGCTTTAATTGCCTGCACTCTTTTAAGTTACTGGCAAAAGCGTATTAGTGCCTATGCTTTAGCGAGTAAAATCGGCTTTGTCGCTGGGGTTGATGATGTGATTGTCGGCGAAATAATTTTTGCTGCAGGAAAGTTCAGGGGCAGGCATGGGGTGGCGTTTGGTATTACAACAGACAGCAAGTGTGCCGGTCAGGGACAGGAAAAGAGCTTATTCTTTTCTACCAGGGTTATGCTTTGGGTTGGTTAGCTGCCAGACGCATTGAATCAGAGGTTTTAATGATAACTTACCAGGGGTAAGTCTTTATAAAAAATTCATTATTTAGCATGAAGGAGGTAAAAAGCAGGCAGCTTTTAAAAATGACCGTTATCAGGATCTATTATGATTTTAATCAGTAAGCAATGCATGGCAACACCACTGAATTCCATGTATAATAGCCATCCTCCTTTTTAAATCAAGTGCTATATATGAATGACTTTTATACGCTATTAGAGGGTTTATTTAAACTTAGTCTCTCTCTCGCCTTTTTGGCTGGGTTTATCTATTGCATTTTCGATAAAAGTGCTTTTTCTCCCGGTAAAGGGAGCATTAAGCGGATCTCTGCTAAGGCACCCATTTTACGCATATTCAGTGTGTGTCGGGTTGATTATTATTATGATGAGGAATTTCTTTATCAGATGAAGAATACAGAAATAATCAATAAGGTCCCGTTAAAGAACATTGTAAAAATCAAAAAAACCACAACTAAACTCAATAACCGCTGGGTGTGGGCGGTGAGATATGCTACCGGGACTTATCAGGGAGAAAAGGAGTTCAGATTTTTAAATAACGTCACGTTGGTTAATCGTGATTTTTTAGGGTTTTTGGATGCCGTCAAAGCAGCCAATCCCGCCGCTGAACTATAAAAATGATATTACCCGGCAGGCGCCGCGAAGTGAAGATCCCGATCAAAACCGTTTTTCTGATGCTGACGGCGCTAATTGCACCGGCAATAGCCAAAGAAAGCGGCGCTCTTTTTAAGTCGCCCTGTGGCGATACGCTGACCTGTCGTACCCGCGTTTTGTAGGACTGGAAAAGGGGCGGCCTTGCTCTGCTTACCCGACAAGATGGCGCTTTCGGTGAACATCCGCTTTGTGCCAGAAGCGGATGTTGATGGCATTATTTAGCGGCAAAAATAATACCTGTAGAGGGACTCAGGAATCCTGGCGTGCTTATTCCTCATAATCGCACACGGTTAGCGTAGCCAGCTGGGGGTAGGTCCGTACAAAAGGCCCGTCAAGGCGTGCATCGGGGGCTTGAGATTATTTCTTTCTGATGATGAGGGCTGAGGGGACAAAACAGATTTTGCATCCACTTTAAGAGGAAATCCTGCCAATACGAACAAGGGACCCATGTATATTTCCGGACATAAACCTGCTCATACCCCTTCTTCCGGTGATTCCCCCTCCGGTAATATCTCTGCAGATAACAACCACCTGACGGCGGGCGCGACCTCCGCCTGTGACAGCGAACCGGTGACAGAACATCCCTCCGAGACGGAACAACAGAGTCGCCTCCCAGAGGCAGATAAGAGCCTTTCCGGCAAAGGGAAGTTGCTCGTGGGGTACAAAGATGCGCTGTCTCGCAGCCTGGTGGAAGGTGATAAAAAACACCTGGCCAGGTTTGATAATAACCTTCGCCCCCCGTCGGCTTTTCTGCCACGGGCAGGCTCTTCACCTAATCTCTTTCAGGATAACGATGTTCTGAACGACTTCCGCAGGCAGGCTTCTGAGCATGGAAGACTTTATGGTGCCAGTGCAAAGACCGTCGGAAAAAATCAGCAAGCCTGGATTGATAAAAAAACAGGGAAGGGAATACTCAGCGGCACGCTCTGGCCCCACGATAAAGCAGTATGGAATACCATACCGGATATTAAAAATAACCCTTCCGCCGTTTTCATGCCGGGTTATGCTGTCGGCGATCGGTATTCTGCCATTTTGACAATGCTGACGTACCCGAAAATGAAGCTCACTATCGGCTACAGCGAGAAACATCCGGTACTGCCCGATGAAAAAAAATATGCTATGGAAGCATTTGAAATTATTACGGACGCGCTGGAAAAGTCCGGTGTGAGTCAGGAGGATATCAACAAACGGCTCTCTGTAGTGCGCTACGACGGTGAGACCCCGCTGAACCATATTAGCAGCAGTTTTAACGATGAGGAAAACCGAAAAAACTTCACCCCCATACAGGGAGAAAAATCCGCCATCTGTGAACCACTGACTGCCTCACCCGACAGCCATCTTTTCCATATCTCCGCCACGACGGTAATGATGGCAAAGCACTGGGAAGACAATGATGATCCGATACGTTCCGGCGATGAAATCAGAAAGCTGGTTTACGGTCTGGTTAATGAAGAGGCCCGGGCAGAGCTCGACAGCCTTGTCGACAGCACGATCAAGGAAACAGGTCTGAAAGATAATTCCGTCTTGTTGTGGAAAACAAACAAGCCATTTGAGACGCCAGTTCGTGACGCCGCTTCTGCCCGTCAGAAAGAGGCATTTGCCAACCCCCGTATGTTTGAACTTATCCAGGCCGCGCTGGAAAAGCAGGGGACGCCAATAGCCTATATCGGCGACGGCTTTCGCAATGAGTACAAAAACCGCACGGAAGATCGTCATCCCTGGGAAGATCGCGGTACACCTGACCTCAGCAAATTCTGGCAAAAATCAGGGCTTCTCAAGGAGCGCGTCAATCAGTGGTATTTCCTTGATCAAATAATGCAGAAATCAAGCGGGAAAGCCTTTATCGGTGTGCGCAGCGGCGCCCTTGAACCGCTGAGTCTGTTAGGGCATAACGTGGTCTATCTTGAACCTAAATCCCTGTTTACGCCTGAACGGCATGCCCCCTGGCAGGGACGCATCCCCTACAACCGTCTGATTACTGAGGCATCAGCGGGGTATGTTGATAATGACACCGAAGTGGAACTGAAGAACCTGGGGAAAGAGATTGTAGCCGACAACGTCAGTGCCAAACTTTCTCTCGGGCCGGGTGACCATGAGCAGAAAGCGCTTGTTAAAAGTCTGTCAGAAACAAATCTGGCTGGTCAGGAGAAAATTGCCCGGCATGAACGCATTGAAAATAATATCGCACAGGGCATTCTTTCGCCGGCAGAGCTCAGCCTGATGTTGCGTATGGTCGATACCGGCCAGCCTGCGCATTTACTTCTCGACAGTGAAAGTGGACTTATAATTCTATAAAGCAAGAGTAGAAATATGGTATAAAACCTAAGAGTTTTGTCATGTAATATGTTTGAAATAATAAAAATAAAAAGTACAGGTGAAAGCCTGTGCTTTTTATTCAAAGCATTGACAAGCTTTAATTAAATTAATATATTTTATTTATGTCTCAAGGTCGAGGCTAACTTATCTAAAGGGGAGTTATATGTTTAAAAAAGGATGTATCTAAAAACTTTTTTCCTTTTCAATCTTTTGGCTTGTAGGGATATTGGGTATGAATTTTTTATTTCAATAAGGATTTTGATTTTTCAAAATTAACTCAGATTTTTGAGTTGGCTAATGCAATAAGTGCAATCATTTTGTGTTCAATCCCTATCGCTGCCCCTACTTATCTGATGTATTAAGTTTGCGTGAGAATTAAGCAAGGTAGATTGCGCGCTGGTCAGCTTCCAGATTAGGATAGCGGTCGCGCATGGCTTGGGTGACTTCCCGGGCAGTTACTGGCCCCGCTTGTTCAAGCATATAACGGGAGATTTCCCATGAGGTGACTTTGGTGGAGGATGGGGTCAAACTCAATCCTCAATAAACACTAATTCATAGTTTAATTGCATAAATTATAGACAGTACTTTACTTCAAAAGCTACACATTGTTTGATGCAACGTTATGCCAGACAAGAAAAATTTTTACGCATCTTTCGAAACCGTGTTCCGCCCCGATCTGCGCGGAAAGCCCATTGTCGTGGTATCTAATAACGATGGCTGCGTCATTGCCCGCAGCGCGGATTATGTGGAATTAAAAGTCAGTGCTGTAAAATGCGGTGGCTTGCTGAGTGTTGGGAATGACTTTTTCGGGAAGAAGGCACAAAGGCTCTTACCTGGCACTATCTTCATGCGACAGAACCCACAAAAGGCTGTCTCATCGTGACCTTTGCTACAGTGTCAAAAAATATAACTGAAGCAAAGGCTGTTCTTTTGTTTATGAGGTCACACCGTTATATTATTCCGGTCTTACAAACCCAATGCACAGTGGATAACCTTTATGCCGCTTATCCTGGTGAAAGGTTATCCGGCTAATCGCATCCAGCTTTATCTGCGGCCACTGCGCCAATACCTTACTAAACGAGGCATCCGTACAGTTTTTATCTGAATGACCAATCAGTAATGCGCCAGAATGCGCAATCTCTGCATAACTGATCTCCGCATTGTAGATATTTGGTTCTGTGCTGTTGCTCCAGGGAGTAATGGTTTTAGGTCCTGACGGCGCGTAAAAGAGAAGCCAGTCAGCCAGATATTCCCCACCGACCAGGCGCAATGGTGTGCCGTAGCGTTGGAGCCATAGCTGGTCAACTTTGTGGCTAAAGGGGATAATTCCACTCATTTTTTGTCCGGCATTACGCACGTTAGCGGCCATGACCGCGCTGTACCCCAGCAACATCAGTGCCGCAGTACCGATAAGGGCAATACTGGCCCCACTGGCCGGTTGCTCGTTAGGCGTGGTGACACATCCGACCAGCAGCGCTGGAGCCAGGATGAAAAACGGCTGTAACCATTCCGTCAATCGCCCGCCATGATGAAATAAGAACCACAGGCAAATGGGGAACAGTGGCATTAAGCTGACCAGCAGCAGGACGCGTTTATTGGTATCGACAGGCCAGCGGAGCTGAATGTGGCTGCGGCGTAGGATCCACCATAAGAACAGCAGCGGGTAGTAGATGCTCAGCAATTTTATGAACAACGCCGGGTTAAACTGACGTTTTATCTGTGTATCCACCCAGTGGAAGGCTGCAAAATTGTGCTCCCATAACCACGCCAGGTTTGGTGCAATAATGGCGAGACCCGCAATGAGTGCCAGATAGAACAGCGGTTGACGGTAACAGACCCGAACTTTTGGCACCATAATCGTCGCAACGAAGGCTGAGCCGACAAATGCTAGCGTTGAGTACTTCGCCATCGAGGCCAACCCTGCTGTTATCGCGAATGCCAGCCACCAACCGGTGTGACGGGTGATTGCATAGTAAAAGAACAACAACATCCATGGCCATAGCATGATCAGCAGGTAGTTATCGTTATAACTGATGATGTCGAAGTTAATGATCCCTGAAAGATTAAGGGTGAACAGGGCAAGCCAGGCGAGGCGTTCGCTACCGCTCAGGCATTTCGCAAGTGACCAGCAACCCACCATCCCAACGGCAATGGCCACAAAATGGGTGATGTACCAGTAAGCGCTTAGCGAGGTACCCGAGAACCACAGCGCAGGGCGCAATACCATGCCAACCAGCCAGGGATTCTTTGGTGAACCCCATTCTGCATTTTGTGCCCAGTTCAGTGCTTCAACGGCATCGTAGGGGACCGAGGGGTCGAAAAAGATAGTTGCCACGCTCCATAAAAGTGCGTATGCCCCCACCCACACGATGATAAGCAAGCGACACATATGTTTTCCTTAACGTAAATGAATACAAAATACCCCTATGTTGGAGAACAAAACCCAAATGGCAGTTAAACAGAATTGATTGGACAGTGGATGGTTTTTCCCGAATTAAAGTCGTTGAACCTCCAGATCAGTGCAAGAATGAGTGATGTTAGAAGGCGTATGTTAAATTATCAAACTTCTCTTTTTTTATCCGGTGTTTCAATATTTCTTAATTTATCTAACAGATTATCCATTGCTCCAATATCATTTTCTACCGCCGCCTGCTCATCGTCTGTCAACGGGATCTCCTGCATAAGTTTGAGTAAATTCTGACGGCCTTCGATATATTGCGCTGCTGATGAGGACTTAGGCAGATAAAACGAACATTTCGCACAGGCCATGCGATGGGGGCACTGCTCAAAAAAGTCATAGCTGCACAGACCGTGCCCCAAATCATAATAGCGCCAGGGTTTGCCCTGATGGATCTGTCCGGCGCTAATGGCCCCCTGATCGATGAGCACTGATACCATACGGCGGTTTCGCTCAAAGTACCCGGCTCTGGATAACGCACCGGCAAGTCTGGTTGGTGTGATATCGACATAATGTTGCATGGATTCAGGTGAGGCATGACCAAGCCAGCGCTGCAATTCGAATAACCCAAGCGGCTATTTCGCATTAAACAACTGGCTGGCAATGGTTGCCCTAGCCCTGTGGCTGGTGATTGCCCCCCTGGCATCCTCGTTCGGAACGCCGGCTTTACGGCAGAGCATTGGGATCAGCGATTTATTGATATAGCTGCCGTGGATCCGGTGACCTCTGTGCATAAAAAGGTAACTGACGAGTTCGCCGGTTTTCACATCAACCAGAGCGGGCTGCCTGTGGCGCTCTTTTTCCCAGCGTTCAATGAGGTTCCCCACAACAGGATCAACCGGCTTAGTGAACGCCGTACTTGTTTTGTTGACCGGCACGTCCAGCAGGCAGACTCGTGAGCCATCCTGTTGCTGAGATAGAAAACACCACCGTTAACTTTCCTGTCTTAAAATCGTTTCACGACAGGAAATTAATCACTATCGAAATCAGAGATAGGATAGGTAACCTTTGCACTGAGCTTTCTTTCAAGCCTGGTTTATCTGTCTCGCGTATTAAAATCAGATGTAAGCCGCAATGCTATATCCTCTACAATGGTTTTGAAGACTACCACCTGGTGCTATCCGATCTGATTAAAGGCGAACGGGAGTTCATCACTCAGGGAGGGCTTAATCGTAAAGGCTTCAATCGTTTTATCAGAGAAGTTGAGAACTACCTGACCTCTCTTCAGAACGATACACGGTTTGCTTAAAGGAGAATATTTTATGGAAGAAATGATTCAGAGAGTATTACTGGCACTTCATAAGGATAGAATAGAAAATATCACTCTGATAACAAAAAAGGATAAAGTGATTTTTAAATATATTAATCCTCACTCCATCGATTCAATAGCATTAACAATGAGTGAAAAGTTTTCTGTTTTATCAGATGTATTCGGGGGTGGGGATTTCCATGATTTTGAAAATCATTTAACTGTTTTTTTAAATCAGATGAAAGTTTCAGAGCGAATCAATGTTGATAATATTTTAATTGTTTAGTTATTATCTATTGACTAATGCTATATAGTAATTCTCATGCATAAAGAAAAGTTAGTTTACTCCTTTCTTTTTTTGTTAAAAAATATCTAATAGCAATAGTAATTTCCCTTTGGTTAAAAATAAAACCTCATTTAAATGAGTTTTTATTTTTTTCATTTAATGTTTTTTTATCGTTTCCTATTTCAATGCTTATTGACCCATCTTTGTTATTTTCAACTCTCATAATCATTTTTTTATCGATACATTTATTTTCA